>CAUZVF010000024.1:0-15902 GCA_963582955.1 Planctomycetota bacterium | reverse complement strand
TTCCATGCGTCGATTTAATCTAGCAGCCGGCCAAGCAATTGAAAACAACCTTGGGTGACTGGAACGCCGTCCGTGACGTGGTTTAGACTGAAACAGACAGAACCATATCAACCAGATTCGAAGAAGAGGAATAGAACGTGAAGCACTCATTAACGTATAGTTTCGCCGTCGCGGCTGTCCTATTCTCGGCAACATCCAATGCCGCTGATTGGAACCAATGGCGGGGCCCGAACCGAGACGGAGTTGCTCCGTCGTCGCCGCCGTTGATCACGGCACTCCCAAGAATGGGACTCAAGCCAATTTGGACCAGCGAAGAAATCCCGGCTGGCAATGATGGCGGTTGGGGATCACCCGTTGTGAGCGAATCGACCGCTGCCGATGGCTCGATTCAACAACGCGTTTACCTGTTCGCGCATCAACGTCTGAAATTGCGTGATCTCGAGCCTCGAAAGTTTCCCTGGCTACCGCCCGGAAAACGAGTCGGCATGACGGATAAGGAATACGCCGAATACGAAGTCAAACGACGCAACGAGGACGAAGCGCGGGGCAAGGCCTTCAAGTTTCTTGAAACCGTCTATTGCCTCGACGCCGCGAATGGAAAGACTGTTTGGAAGAACGAACAAAGCTCGTTGTATACGCGGTTTCCCCAATCCGGTTCCCCAACAGTCGTCGACGGCCGAATTTACTTTCTCGGCGCCGGGCGGCATGTCCGGTGCTTGAATGCCGGCACGGGCAAGAAAATCTGGAATGTCCGGTTGCCGGGCAACTTCCGCGACGAGTTTTGGCAATCGTCATTTGTTGTCGTCGAAGGAGCAGCCATCTTCTTGGCCGGTCACTTGATCGGCTTGGATACAGAAAATGGAAAAACTCTGTGGGAAGGCGATCCGAGGAAAACTCGCGGGACGCATGCCAGTCCCGTCGTCTGGAGTGATGGCGGCCAACAATTCGTGATTGTCAACGTGGCTGGAAACCAAACAATTTGCGTCGAGCCAGGCACGGGCAAGGAACTGTGGCGAATCACGTCTGAAGCAAACCTTTCAACGCCGATAGTTGTCGGCAATCGCCTGATCACCTACGGCAACAGCCGGAAGAAAGGCATGCGTTGTTTTAAGATTTCGCGCGCGGGCGCCGAGCACGTTTGGACTTTCAACGGAGCTGCCGATAAGGGCAGCAGCCCCGTCGTTGTTGATGGATTCGCCTACGTCCAAGGCGACAAGCGATTGGCGTGTGTCGACATTGAAACGGGAAAAGCGGCATGGTCCACGACACTCGATTTCCGACGTCCGCAATACACGTCGTTGATCGCGGCCGACGGCAAAGTCATCTACGCGCTGGAAGGCATGCTGTGTTTCAAGGCAACTTCCGAATCCTTTGAACCGCTGATTGAAGCCAAAATGGACGAAACAGGCCTGTTGGGCAGCGAGGATTTCTTTCGAGTCAAGCTCGGTCTGAACAAACTGGAATCCGAACCGGGCGGACTGGCCAAGGCCGAGAAGCTATTCGAACAAAAAATCGGCCGTCATGGCCCACTGCCCTGTGCAACTCCGGCAATCGCCGACGGCAAACTATTCGTTCGGTTGAAAAAGGGAATTGTCTGCTACGACTTGCGTGACCGAGCGGTTGCTTCGCGGACACGATGACGAACATCGATACGTCTATTACAGTGCCTTGTGAACTTGGCAACGAGTTTCTGTCCGTTTTCGTGCCAACAGGCGATCGAGAATCCTTTCTGGCCTTCAGCTAATCTGACGATGCGGTAATAATTCCGTGCCGTTTGGATTTACTTGAAGGTCGTGGCAAACTGGCGTTAGCTTCCCTAGTTCTCCAAAGGCCACCAAGTTCCTCAACTCATACGAGCCGTTCTGGTCCGCAGTGAAAAGTCTCCCAAGCCCTTTGGACATCACAACCCGTGAAGGCGGTATAGACTTGCGTCCGATAACAGCAATCGCGGACCCGGTCTGCCGTTATGCTTCCGGTCGTGCGCGAATTTTTGGCCGCTCGTTGACAGACGGATACTTATTTGGGGCCGAGCCGACAAATCGGTATAGGCATCCGTTGGCATCGCGTGGTTCCTCTTTCAGAACCGCACCCATGATTTCCACTGAGTCGAGTCATCGACCGATAACAGGACACAGCCCTGTAAGACGCGGTGTTCGAACCGCGACTCAAGCGGTGCACTTGGTCGGGATCTGTGGATCGGGCATGAAGGCATTGGCCGAATTGTTGGATGGAATGGGGCTGCGTGTGACGGGATCCGACTTGCAACCGGATTCTCTCGTGATCGAGACGATGCGAAAACGCGGGCTGCGCGTGCATCAGGGACATGACGACAGTTTTGTTCCCAACGACATCGACTTGCTGGTCTACAGCCCGGCCGTGCGTGAGACCAATCCCGAGCGGCTGTTGGCAACGCGATTGAGTATCCCGCAGTTTTCGTACAGCCAAATGTTGGGCAAACTGATGCAGTCGCGGACGGGAGTCGCAATTTCCGGCACACACGGAAAAAGCACGACGACAGCGATGACGTCCACGATTCTGGACGACGCGGGAATGTCGCCATCGGCGGTTGTCGGAGCGGAATTGTGTGGCCGTGGAGTCAGCGGTTGGGCTGGAAACGGGAAGCACTTTGTTGTCGAAAGCTGTGAGTACCAACGCAGTTTCCTAGATCTGTCTCCGAGTTACGCGGCGATTCTGGGGATCGAACTCGACCACGTCGATTGCTACGCCGATTTGACGGCGTTGGAATCCGTGTTTTCTGAATTTGCTGAGTCGGTTGATGCTGAAGGAACGTTGCTAGTGAACGGGAATTGCGCGACGGCGTTGGCCGCAGCGCGGGCGACAACCGCCGAAGTTGTATCGTTTGGCTTGGAACAGCACGTTGACTGGTGGGCCAGCGACATCCGCACATCGGATGCGGGAACGCGATTCCGCATTTTTTACCACGGCGACTTCTTTACCGAGCTATTGCTGCCGTTGCCGGGAACACATAACGTCGCAAACGCATTGGCCGCGGCCGCGATGTCTCATCATTTGGGTGTTGGCCCACGCGAGATCAAAGACAGTTTGGAACAATTCCAGGGAATCCGGCGTCGATTTGAATCGGTGGGATCGTGGCGCGGTGTAACTCTGATCGACGACTATGCCCATCACCCGACGGCGGTGCGGGCCACTTTGACGGCAGCCCGTCAGAGATTTCAGAGCCGTCGCATCTGGTGTGCTTTCCAACCGCATCAAGTATCAAGGACTCGCGCTCTGATCGATGAATTCGCGAAGAGTTTTGAACTTGCTGACGAGACGCTGGTTGTTCCCGTCTATACCGCTCGAGAAGCGGGAGCGATTTCCGCCGTTGAAATGTCTCGGGAACTTGTCGCTCGAATTACCGAGAACGGACAAAAAGTGCGGTATCTGCCGTCCCTTGACCGAGTGATTGCAACTTTAGAGGATGATGCTCGTCCTGGAGACGTGGTCATCACAATGGGGGCAGGAGATATCAATCGAGTCCAGCATGAGTTCAATCGAAGACTTCAACGAAATCCTTCAGCGTGACAAATCGCTCGCGGAATTGACGTGGCTCAAGGCCGGCGGCGCTGCGGAATACTTCGTTCGCCCGCGAAACGCCGGCGAATTGGTTCAAGTCGTCCGCTGTTGCCATGACAACGATCTTCCCGTGCATGTGCTCGGCGGCGGTTCGAACTTGCTGGTCCGTGACGAGGGCGTTAAGGGAACCGTCATCCAAATTGCCGGCAAGGCCTTCTCAAAAATCGAAGTCGATGGAACCACGGTTCGTGCCGGCGGCGGGGCGTTGTTGTCAAATCTGATCTCGGAAAGCGTCAAGGCCGGGCTGGCGGGTTTGGAAACGCTGGCGGGAATTCCCGGCAGTGTCGGCGGCGCGTTGCGCGGCAATGCTGGCGGACGTGCCGGCGACATCGGCCAGTTCGTGCGGAGCGTCAAGGTCGTCACCGTCAAAGGTGAAGAATTCACACGCACGGAAGACGAATTGTCGTTTGGATATCGTCACAGCAGCATCAACGAACTGGTCGTGCTCGAGGGTACGTTTCAATTGACGGCCGATGATCCCGACGAGATCACTCGGCGATTGCGTAAATTGTGGATCATGAAGAAAGCGACACAACCGCTGACGTTTCAGTCGGCCGGTTGCATCTTCAAGAATCCGCGCGGCCTCAGCGCTGGAGCGTTGATCGAACAAGCCGGTTTGAAGGGGGCTCGCGTCGGCGGAGCCGAGATCAGTGACAAGCACGCCAATTTCATTGTGACCGACGACGGTGCCACGTCGTCCGATGTCATGGAATTGATCGAGACGGCGCGGACGAATGTCGCCGATCAATTCGGTGTTGATCTGGAGTTGGAAATTCAGATCTGGTAACAATTCCGTTTTGCGGCAACCTGGCAACAAGCATGGAGGCTTGAGCGATGGTTGGTGAATCGCCTCTGAACATCGTCGTGCTCGCGGGCGGAGATTCGGCCGAACGGGAGGTCAGCCTTGACAGTGGACGCGCGGTTGTGAATGCACTTGCACAACGCGGGCACGCTGTCACATCCGTTGATCCGGCAACGACTTTGCTGACAGAATATTGCTGGGACCGAGCCGACGTTGCGTTCCTCGCGCTGCATGGGCCGTTTGGTGAAGACGGTCAGGTTCAGGCAATCTTGGATCGCATCGGTGTCCCGTACACGGGCAGTGACGCGGCGGCGTCTCGGTTGGCATTCTCCAAGTCCGCGTCAAAAGAATGCTTTCTCGCAAACGGGATTCCGACACCGAGCTACGTTTTGATCCATCGTTCCGATTCCGCCGCTCGAATTCGCGAGCAGGCCGAAACGATTGGTTTCCCGATTGTTGTGAAGCCCGATAGCCAGGGATCGAGTCTTGGTGTCAGTCTTGTCCCATCGAGAGGACAGCTTAATGCGGCAATCGAGCTATGTTTTCAATTCGACGATCATGGACTGATTGAATCAGCGATTGACGGCACCGAGTGGACTGTCGGCCTGATCGATGAAGAACTGTTACCAGCAATTCAAATTGAAACCGATCGGGACTACTTCGACTTCAACGCGAAATATCAGAGCGAGACGACACGGTACTTGTTCGAATTCGACGTTGGGCGTGACATCGTTGATTCCATCGAATCGATCTCGCGCGCAACGTGCGTGGCGCTGGGAACGCGAGGCATCGTGCGAGTCGACCTGCGGCTCGATCACGAGGGAAGTCCATGGGTTCTGGAAGCCAACACAATTCCGGGTTTCACCGACCACAGCCTGATTCCCAAAGCGGCCGCGCGGCTGGGAATTTCCTTCGGTGAACTTTGCGAAATGGCGGTACACAGTGTCCTGTCTGCAACGGTCGCGCAGCCGCAAACTCAGTAGAATTCCGCAATTTGACGTCGGTTGCCCCGAGTTTTGACTCAAGGATTGAAGCTGGGCGATCACAGCTCGTGAAATTGACGATGAGCACCAATGGACGGCTGCCGTGTGAGTTCGCACACCCCCACCGACACAGGAAACCCACCGATGCCTAGCAAGAAGAACTCCTCAAAGTCGAAACACGTGGAATCGCAATCCAATCCGCAACCGCCGAGAAGCGGCATGCTGACGCGCGTTCTTTTCCGCCCGCGTATGCTTGCAGCGCTCGCGTTGGCCGTATCGGCAACGTTTCTGGTGCCGTTGGCAATCCCCCATCTTCCAGATTTGCGGGAACAGGCCGAGTATCGGTTACCAACTTCTGAAATCAACATTCGGCGGATCCCGCATTGGGTTCCGCATGACTTGCTCGATCAAGTGATCGAAACGGGTGGGCTACCGCAAGAGGTCTCAATGCTCGACGCGAACCTGACACATGACGTCGCCGCCGCATTCGCGTTGCATCCGTGGGTCGAAGAAGTCGTCAGCGTGCGTAAGACTCACCCGGCGCGGATTGATGTCGAGCTGGAATTTCGCAAGCCGGTCGCCATGGTCCAGGTTGCCAACGGAATGTACGCCGTCGATGCCCACGGCACCTTATTGCCACCGACGGATTTTTCGGTCGCCGACACCAAAAAGTTTCCAGTCATTCAGAACGTCAAGTCGACGCCGCGCGATTGGCAAACGTGTTGTTTGCGCATTGGAAAGAGTTTGGTCTCGCGGCGATTGTGGTTCCGCGGCAGAAGTCCGCGGATGCTCAGGCCGACGATTTCCTCTACGAACTAAAGACGATCGGCGGATCGAAAATTGTTTGGGGACGCATCCCCGATAGCGATTATCCGGGTGAACTCTCGGCCGATCAGAAAATCGGGCGATTGAAGAGATACCTGGAAGACTTCGACAGTTTCGACCACCCCCACGGGCCGTACGAGATTGACATCCGCCATTGGCGTGAAATCTCGCGCCGGCCGATCAGTCTGCGGGCACGGAATCCCATCCGTTAGCTGCCTCAGGCATTTCGCTGTCGTCAATTTGACCGCCAGCTCGCAGAAATCTGGCCGCCAAGCCGAGCATCTCGTCGTCGACGCCGCAATCGTGCATTTGTCGAACGGTTTGGTCGATATCGTATTCGACACGACGGATTTCGACGCGGCCGTTTTCGATAATCGCGTACGAACAACGCGGATCGCCGTCACGCGGCTGCCCGACACTGCCGGGGTTGAGCACGGTAACGCCATCGACTTCCATGCAGTATGGGATGTGCGTATGGCCAACACACACGAAATCCGCGCCAATCAAACCCAGACGTTCGCTCCACGCCTTGGGATCGTCACGCAAGTATTCGTCCAACGGATCACGCGGAGTGGCATGCACCAGGAAGAAAACCGTGCCGTCCAACGTGATTCGCCGCGTGACCGGCAGCCGGGCAAGAAACTTCGTGTGAGCCGGTTTGAGCATGTCCCATTGGACCTGGCGGGTGACGGTCGCCAATCCGCCGAGTCCGTTGGCACGGCGTCCGGGAATTCGCTGAGCGACCGCGTGATCGTGGTTCCCACGCACCGATGCTGAGGCATTCTGACGAACCCAATCAATACACGGAATCGGTTCCGTGCAGTAATCCACTAAATCGCCTAGAAACAGGCAGGCGTCGAACTTCTCGTCAATCGCCGACAATGCGGTCCAATTCGCGTGAATGTCGGCAACGACTAAAATTCGCATTGCAGCATCAAGATCAACAGGAGTTGCAAGATCGGGTATTTGGATATTCTGACACGTCGCGCGACCTGTCGCCACATGAGAATTCCAAAGTACTTCTTGACGCTTCCCAAGTTGTGCCGTTCTAATACGTTAAGTACTGACCGATCAATTGCTGTCGTCAATCAGCCGGAACGCGCTAGCGTCCGGTTCTCCTGTCAACCGTGGGCTAGCGTCCAATGGCTGATGAATGCGACAGTTATTTATCGGCCGATGCTAAGAAAGCATGTTCTCGTTTCGGAGTTACAGGTATCCATGGCAAAAGTAACTCTGGATGAAATACCGCTGCGGGAACTATTCACGGAAGCGGAACGTCTGACACGCGAATTGATTGATCACATCGATTTGGGTTTTCTCCCGAAAATCAAGAACCTAAATCGGTTATGTCAAGAAGATGCGGGCAATTACGAATTGCCGGAAATCGAAGACATCACCATTCGAAATCACGCGTCGCAAGTGCTTGAAAGCGAACAATTCACGGCTCAATTCTATCAAGAAACAGAACGCTATTTGATTGCGATCGACCGCGCGGTGTCCAAGTTCGTCGACTGACGTCAATCGGCAATCGCCGGCCACGAAAATCCTCATCCATTTCACCACGAATAGCCGATTCAATGAAACGGCGGTAATCATTTTTTGCCACATTTGGCTGTTGCGGTATAATTGTTGAGCATCGAATCTCGTTTGACTGCCCGACGTCGCGTGGTTGATAGAGTTAAACTGGACAATCGAACGAGTACACCGCTCGCGGGCAGGAATGATTCGTTTAACGGCAAGCCGCAGGCGACGGTTTCGCCGGGAAACACCGTCGCCTGCGGCTTGCCGTTAAACAACAGAATGTGACATTTTCAACGGCGTGAAATATAACTCGGATACATCGCCTGAATTTCGGTTCGTAAACATGCCAGAAAGTACTGATTCCGGCCAGCTTGTTGCTCCTCAGTCGCCGTCCGACAGCACGACGGCTTCGCGACCGTTGCCGAGTAATGGTCCTCGAACCGTCATCAATCCTGAACGCCGCAACCACGCGCTTGAAGCTCGCGGCACTGGTTCAGATGGCGAAGCGAATCTGCCGGTATCGGACGTGTGGAACCAGTTGTTTCCATCCGACGCGGAATCGCAATCCGGCGGCATCATCGAGGGTCCCGACGGAGTTCAGTTGGGACACTTCGTCATCGAAGAGCGGATTGGGATGGGCGGCATGGGTGCCGTCTTTCGGGCAACCGACCAGCGGCTGCAACGCGTTGTCGCATTGAAGGTGCTGTCGCCCGAGCAATCACTTGATGCATCCGCCGTTCAACGATTCAAGAACGAAGGCTGTTCCGCGGCTCGATTGGATCATGACAATATCGCGCGCGTCTTTTACATCGGCGAAGACAAAGGACTGCATTTCATTGCGTTTGAATTCATCACCGGCATTAACGTGTTGGAAATGATCCGCAAGAACGGCCGCATGCATCCGACCGAAGCCGTCAACTATGCACTTCAAATCGCGTCGGCCGTGAAACACACGTCGGCACAGGGCGTGGTGCATCGTGACATCAAACCGTCGAACATCATCATCACCCCGTCTGGCCGGGCAAAGCTGGTCGATCTGGGATTGGCCCGCAAGGAAAATTCCGAATCCGCCGCCGATCTGACGATGGCCGGCACAACACTCGGAACGTTTGACTATATTTCTCCCGAACAGGCCAAGGACCCCCGCAACGTCGACGTCCGTAGCGACATCTATTCGCTGGGTTGCACACTCTATCACATGCTCACGGGACAGCCGCCGTATCCGGAAGGCACCGTGCTTCAGAAGTTGCTCGACCACCAAGGCAAGGAAGCACCAGACCCGGCCAAGTTCAATCGGAATGTCTCGGACGAATTATCGATGGTCATCAAGAAAATGATGGCGAGTGATCCACGAAGACGATATGCAACCGCCGATCTGCTGATTCACGACCTGATGTTGATGGCGGGTGCGTTGGACCTTCGTGGAATGCACCCAGATGGTCTCGTCTGGACTTCCGGCAACGCCAATAGCAACCGCTTCTGGGAAAAACACCTGGGCTGGATGGTCACCATCGCGGCAATGTTGGTTATTGTTACCGTATTGCAGACATTTCCCAACATTGGACGCGACCTGTCTGAATTCAATGAGCATGGGACAGACGATATCAACCAGTCGTCTGCCGGTTCAGATTACGCCAACGAACCTCTCGCTTCGGTAGCGGGCGTTCAAACCAGCTCAAACGATCTGCAACATACTGCTGTTGAAGCAAGCGCTGACGAATTGAACGGAGCAAAAACGCAATCGTCCGCCGCCGGCGAGCAGGCGAAGGCAGCGCCCGCCGCGCTGCGGCCCAATCACGATCGGCCGAATGACGTTGACAATTCAATCTCGAAGACCGGTATTGGGGAAAACGTTTTGTCCGCGCCGACGAACAACATTCTGATCGATCCCGACGTCAAGCCACTCATCTTGGGAAAGACGGACGACATTGAACCGTCCGCGAAATCGACAACCACAACCGAGACGAATCCAAACACCAATTCGAAAGACACGACGAAATCTTTAACAAATGCCACCGGAACAAAGACGGACGACCAAGAAAACGTCACCCGCTCGGAAGACCGCACTGACGAAGACAATCCTGCCTTGATTCAGCCGGTCGTGGATTTGTTGCCGATTGCCGCGTATGACGCGGACGGCAAGCCGACGAAGAAATACCGCAGTCTGGAAGCGGCCTGCTCGGAAATCGCGGACGGTGGTAAGATTTTTCTGAATTTCAACGGACCGCGGCGGGAAAACCCGTTCCGCATCACGAAGAAAAATATTACGTTGCGGGCGGGCCAGGGCTTCAATCCGGTGCTGGAATTCGTACCGCGGGAAACACCCGGCGAGGGATTTCGCGAACGGATGATTACGGTAACCAACGGGCCAGTCAACCTGCATAACCTAGGCATCCGATTCATCATTCCCGAGCAAGTCGAATCGTCGATGGATTTGGCTCTGATCGCAATCGACCGTCCACAAGCCGTCCATCTCAGAGGTCTGACGATCACGATCGAGAACAACAGCAATTGCAGCCTCTCGGTTGTTCGACTCGAATCGCCGCCGAGTTCCATGCTGACGGACATGATGATGAAAAACGGTTCCGACTTCGCCGGGATCGACATCAAAATTCGCGAGAGCTTCGTTCGCGGAGCGGGCAACCTGATCTCGATTCGCCAAGTGGAAAGTGTCCGGATCGCTGTCGAAGAATCGGCCATCGCGATCAAAGGATCGATCCTGCGTGTCGAAGGCAATTCGGAAAGTCCGCCCGAGAATGCGCGTTTCGAATTGAAACTCGAACACTCGTCCTGTCTCTTCGGCCGCAACCTGATCTCGGTTAATAGCGACGTGTTTCCCGGCAAATTGCCGCCAACCAAAGTGGTCGCTTGGGACAACATTTTCTCGAGTGTTTCGGGAACACCGCTCGTTTCGATGGAGGGGACTTTAGAGACGGAAGAATTCCAACGCTTGCTCGACTGGAATGGGGAAAAGAACTACTACGACGGCTTCGAAAAGTTTTGGGCCTTTCCGACCGCCGACGATGATCTGGATCTTGGCGCTTGGAAGTCAGCCTGGAGCCAGTCGAGCGAAGTCGCTGCCACCAATGAGCCCATTGTCTGGGTCGAGCCACGCCCGGACGCGAATGAAATGGCACGCGTCCGAACGAGCGTCTTTTCGCTGGTGTCAGATCTGACATTAAACGCGGCGATTGCCGGAGCGATTGACGGCGGCGACGCCGGCGTCGATCTCGTGAAATTGCCGCTGATGCCTCTGCGAATCGTGCCGGACTGAGGCCGTCAGCCGACAAGCTCGTGAATCTGTTGCTCTGTGAACGGTTGCTGCAATCTCGCGCCGAGCTGCGAGACAATCCGGGCTGCCGCGTGCGATGCAAGATGCCCGGATTTCTTCCAGCCGAGTCCGTTGGTGATTCCATACAACAGGCCCGCCGCGTACATGTCACCGGCTCCCGTTGTATCGACCGCGTCAACGTCGACTCCTTCGATCGCAATCGCTTCGCCTTCGTGCATGAGAATTGAACCGTTTGGCCCCAACGTCAAGGCGACGTTCCGCGCGTGATGATGAATCTCATGAGCACAATCGATCGGATCGTCCTTCCCGGTTAAACTGCGGGCCTCGACTTCGTTACAGAAAAGCAGATCGACCGGACCTTCGATCAGCTTCCAGAATTCGTCGCGGTACAGATCGATCAAGAATGGATCAGATACCGTGAACGCCACTTTGACGTCATTGGCCTTCGCCAGTTCAATGGCCCGCATCGCGGCCGCTTTGGGTCCTTCGACCGAAAAAAGATAGCCTTCGATGTAGACGAACTTGGCCTTCTTGATCTCGGTTTCGTCAATGTCATCCGGGCCAAGGGTGGATGAAACACCCAAGTGAGTCAGCATTGTGCGCTGCGCGTCTTCGGTGATCAGAACGACGCAAGTTCCCGTGTGGCCCAACGCAGGCGCGACCTCGATCGTGACGCCCGTCCGACGCATGTCCTCTAAACAGAACTGGCCCAACACGTCGTCGGCAACTTTCCCCGCATAGGCTGCTTTGCCTCCAAACCCCGCCACGCCAATGATCGTATTTGCCGCGGAACCTCCGGCACACTGGCTCAAAGGCCGGCCATCCAGTTCGCTCAACACTTGCTGTTGCACGGATTCTTCAACCAGTGTCATAAGACCTTTTGAGAATCCCAGACGGTCGAGTACGTCGTCACTGATTTGCGTTTGAATGTCGACGAGCGCGTTTCCAACCCCATAAACATCGTATTCCATCCAAGTGCCTTTCAATGCAAGTTGACCGCGGATTCCATGAGTTTCGTCAACGACCAAGATTGCGGATATCTATCAGATTTGCGGTGTTTGGTCTACTATCGGCCGCTGGCGGTCTAAGAATAAACGCGCGTTTGTGAGATTTGTACGATGGCTCTCCGAAGCCATCGTCCTGCTGCCAGCCGGCATTCCACAGGCTCGGAGGCCCATCGTACAGGTCGACCGTGGATTCAAAACCAATTTCAAAACGCGTTCTAACCTCGGCCATAAGGCTCATTGCAATTTCCCTGGTGACGGCTACGATACAACCGGACGTGGCATCGTCACGTCACGCACGCAACGATCATCTCGTAAGGATACAACCATGATCAACAAGCCAACCGAACGCCCGCAGTTTGAATATATTTTGCCGCCGATCGGCAGTGACCCATCGTCGGATTCCAGTGGCACGACACCCGGCAGTTTCAGCCCGCCTCCGCGGATCGCCCCGGGAGTCTTGGGCGCTTATACGTTCTCGTCACCCGACACGCCCGGGATGCCGGTTCCTTCGAGCAAGACTGCTTGGGACTTCATGCCGTTTGACTGGACCTTGAAGGACGGCTTCGAGGAAAACTACGAAACCGCCGAAGCGTGGATTTCACCAGCCAGCTTCGAACCGGTCACTCAGCTCGAATCCGCACGGCTTGGAATCATCACCTCCGAGATACAGCGCGTTGCCGAACGGGAAGAACACTTAACCGCCGAGCAAGTTCGCGACGAAGTCGCTGCCGGCCGAATGATCATCCCGGCCAACAAAGTCCATCTAGGCTATCAGCTCGATCCCATGTGTATTGGCCGCGCTGGTAAGACAAAAATCAATGCCAACATGGGGGCCTCTCCCGTCTCATCCGGTACGGACGAAGAGGTTGAAAAATTGCAGTGGGCCGAACGATGGGGCGCCGACACGGTGATGGATCTCTCGACCGGCGGCGATCTGGACGAATGCCGCGACGCAATCTTGCGGAACAGCACGGTCCCGATCGGCACGGTTCCGATTTATTCGATGATCATTGGCCGGAAGATCGAAGACCTTGACGAAGACACGATTCTGAAAACCATCGAATTCCAAGCGCAACAGGGTGTTGATTATTTCACGGTTCACGCGGGTGTGCTTCAAGAGCATCTGAAATTCGTCAAGGACCGGCTGATCGGCATCGTCAGCCGCGGCGGGTCGCTGTTGGCCAAATGGATGATCCATCACGGCCGGCAGAATCCCATGTATGAATTGTGGGAAGCCATGTGCGACATCATGCGCGAGTACGATGTCAGCTTCTCGATCGGCGACGGCATGCGTCCCGGCGGACTGGCCGATGCCACCGATCAAGTTCAACTGCGCGAGCTTTACACACAAGGCGAATTGACCGAACGAGCCTGGCGGAAGGGTGTGCAGGTCATGTGTGAAGGGCCGGGCCATGTTCCCTTCGATCAGATCGAATTCAACATGAAGTTGGAACGGCAATATTGCCATGGGGCTCCATTTTATGTTTTGGGTCCGCTGGTTACCGACATTTTCCCCGGCTACGACCACATCACAAGTTGCATCGGAGCAACCGCGGCGGGATTTCACGGAGCCAGCATGTTGTGTTACGTGACTCCCAAGGAACATCTCGGACTGCCGAAACGCGACGACGTCAAGCAAGGCTGCATCGCCTACAAGATCGCCGCTCACGCCGCCGATATCGCTCTGGGAATTCCCGGCACGCGAGACCGTGACGACGAACTGACCAAGGCCCGCGCCGCCCTGAACTGGGAACGCCACTTCGAATTGAGTTTCGATCCCGACACCGCACGCGCATTGCACGATGAAGACCTGGACGTCGATACCGACTTTTGTGCGATGTGTGGTCACGACTGGTGCAGCGTCAGGATCTCGAAAGAAATCGTCGAATTCATGTCCGGCAAAGAAGACGACTACGCATGGGACCGCGCCAAAGTCTCAGACGCGTTGTCCGAAGAACAACAGGAAATCCTGCGCCAACGCGGAGTGCTCAGTCCGGAAGAAATCCACAAACTCGCCTCAAAAACAAAATCCGTCATGAGCAATGACAGCGACAAGGCAAGTTGCCATAGCGACTTTGTTGATTCAGACGCCGCCTTGCAGTTGCAGGAAGAGCGGGCCCCGATGGTCGAATTGGAAATTCAGGCCGCTGAGGTGACGGAGCCGTAGCTTCGATTTTTCCGTGTCAGGAAGAAACAATCTCTCGCACTGCGTCGAGTGCCGCAGCGATATTGTCCGCGTTGTTGAACGGCCCGATGCTGAACCGGACGGTCCCTCCGGCTTCGAAAGTGCCCATTCGTTTGTGAATCAGCGGGGCACAGTGTAGCCCGGCGCGCGTTTGAATTCCGAAATTTTCGTCGAGGATTGTGGCAAGAATCTGGGGTTCGAATAGATCGCAGGCGATGCTGACAACTCCGGCACGTTCGTCGCAGGTGGTTGGTCCCACGATGCGAACACCGTCGACCGAACTCAGCCCGTCCAACAACTGCCCTGTCAGTTCGAGTTCGTGTTTCTGAATGCTTTCGATGCCGCGATCCAACAGATAACCCAAACCGGCATCGAGGCCGAACAGGCCGGGAGCATTGTGGTTGCCCGATTCATATTTGTCGGGCATCACACAGGGTTGCCGGTCGTCTTCGCTTTGTGAGCCGGTTCCGCCCTGGCGGACACTGATCAGCGAATCTTCAAAACCCGGGCGAACAGACAGAACTCCCGTCCCTAACGGCCCCAGCAGGCCCTTGTGACCGGGTAACGCCAACAAATCAATGGGAAGACGCTGCAAGTCAATCGGGACATGTCCGGCTGTTTGCGCGGCGTCGACCAAAAAAGCTGCGTTCGAGTCACGAGCAATCTCGCCCACATCGGCAATCGGCTGAATCGTACCGGTGACATTTGACGCGTGAACCAACGCGATCAACTTGGTATCGGGCCGCAGGGCCTTCTTGATGTCATTCGGTTCGATTCGTCCGGTCTCGTCACAATCGACGTAAGTAACAGCGACGTTGCATCGATCTTGCAAATCGCGAAGCGGCCGCAAGACGGAATTATGCTCGACGACCGAAGTAATGACATGGTCGCCCGGTTCCACGAGTCCGTGAATCGCCAGGTTCAGGCTGTCGGTTCCGTTGAATGTGAAGATAATCCGATCGGGACTTTCCGCTCCGAAGAGTTCAGCCACGCGCGATCGGCAGCGTTTGACAACACTCTGAACCTCGACAGCACGTTGATGCGATCCGCGGCCAACCGGAGCACCCACTTCGCGGTTGTACTGATCGATCGCGTCGTAGACCGCGTCGGGTTTTGGAAAACTGGTGGCGGCGTTGTCGAGATATGTTGACGGCATCAATCGCGAATCCCGCGGCTATTAGTATTTTCGAGGTTGCGTTTCAGTCATTTAACGCTGAGCGGATTAGTCACGAAAGACAATGACTACGATGTCAAAATGAGAGTAAGTTGCGCCATTTCTTGCCCAACGAATTTAGGAATCAACGAATGAGTCAGTGATCACAATTCGTCAGCTCCTTAATTCGTTGGGGCTCGACGCAGTCCGCAATGGCCAGCAACCTGACGGTTCCCGCTGGCCCGGTAATTCATCCCAGTGCATTCAGCCGGCACATGCCGTTTGACAGGCTGGCTTTGTCGGAAAAGGGGTCTTGACCCTCTTGTGAATGCGAATATCGCTTGCAAAGCGGCTTGGTTGGAAACGGTCAGACCCCTTTTCCGACAAAACCTAGTTTTCCGGTCCCAGTTGCCGAAAGGGCCACTTGGGACTCCCGGACGGGTCGACTGCAACGGGTGACTTCCCAAGGGCAAAATCGGCCGGATACAGATTCCGATTTCTCCAGAACTGCTTGTCTCGAATGAAACCGTAAAAGCT
>CAUZVF010000023.1:0-16021 GCA_963582955.1 Planctomycetota bacterium | reverse complement strand
ACACTCGGAAGATCATCGCAGGCATTCGCCAAAAGCTACCGGACGCCGAATTCATTCTGGTCGCGTCGATGCTCGGCAATCGCGATTGGACCAGACTGCGTCACGAGTTGTTTCCCAAGTATCGCGATGTGCTCGCGGAGCTTTGCGAACCTGGCGGCATGGCACTTGCCGATCTGACGTCGATCTGGACGCGCTTCCTGGAACTCAAGAAGGACTGGGATCAAACAGGCAACGGCGTGAATCATCCGAATGATTTTGGTCATCGCGTCTACGCACAGGTGATCTCAACGCTGCTCGATCCGCGCGGCGAACCTTCGGCCGAACCGGAGCCGTCGAAGACGATTGCTTCAGGGCCGTTGAAGTTCACCGAGCAGCGTTTGCTCGGCAATTACACATATTCCTACGCGTGTGCGGCGGCCGACCTTGACGGTGATGGCGATGTCGACCTGACCAGTTCCGATGCCGAGCCAAACAGCAATCTCTATCTGCTCCTGAACGACGGCAAGGGACGTTTCAAGCATTCGTTCATTCAGAAATACGTAAACAAAGAAGACCAGCCGATTCGATTGGAGCGACATGCGATCGGCGACATCAACCGGGATGGTCGTCCCGACATTGTGATCGTCGACAATCTGAAGTGGGACATCCGCTGGTTTGAGAACCCTGGACCGGCGAAGATCGCTCAACCCTGGAAGCTGCATCGCGTCGCCCAGCCGAAAGAGGTTCCCGGTTCGTATGACGTCGCTCTGGCTGACCTCGATGGTGATGGCGATCTCGACGTCGCTGCTTCGAGCTGGCGGTTCGGAAATCGTTTCGACTGGTTCGAGAACATCGGCCAACCGGGCGATGGTAGCAAGTGGATTCGGCATGAGGTCGACAAGATGATCGCCGAGACTCGTACGATCGCCGTCGCCGACTTCAATCGCGACGGCAAGCCAGACTTACTTGGCAGCGCCCGCGTCGGCAATCAGGTTGTTTGGTACGAGAGTTCCGGAAAGCCGGCAGCCGAACCTTGGAAAAAGCACGTCATCGATGCCAAGACCGTGGCTCCTGCGCACGGACATCCCGTCGACATGGATGCCGACGGGGACTTGGATGTCGTCATGGCGTTCGGCATCGCCGCACCGGTCGGCAACGACTCGCCAGACTCGCATCAAATCGCCTGGTACGAGAATCTTGGCAAGCCGGGTCTGGGGACCGAGTGGAAGAAACATCCGATTGCCGCGAGCTTTCCGCAAGGATTCGAAGCGGTCGCGGGAGACCTCGATGCCGACGGCGATCTAGATGTGGTGGCAACGGGGTGGAGCCCGCACGGCCGTATCGCCTGGTTCGAGAACACCGGTGATCCGACAAGCGAGTGGAAGATGCACTCCATCAAACAGCGCTGGTCGAACGCAGTGACCGTCGTGTTGGCGGATCTGGACAAAGACGGCCGCCTCGACATTGTTGCGTGCGCCGAGCGCGGCGCAAACGAGATCCGGTGGTGGCGAAACGTCGGGAATTGAAACCTACGGCCAGTCGTTTTCACGAGCCATAGTAGTTGGAGTGATCATGATCGACTTGACGCAATCCGTCACGGCATCCCCGCTGGTGCACACCGTCGCGCGCGACCCAGGCACTTCGTGGGCGAGCCAGTCGATTGCAATTGACGCCCCGCCTGACAGCGATCTCGATCCTTCGCCCGACGCTCGGTGGTCAGCCGATGCGGTGCGCAGCGGATTGTGCGGAGCGGTTAGCCCTCGCGTTGTCGCTCTGCCGGGCGGTGGCTACCGCATGTACTACACGCAGATCCTTCCGCGCGGCGGATTTCCCATGGGCGCGAATGACTACGACAACGCCACATCGCGAATCCTCAGTGCCACTTCGGCCGACGGCGAAATCTGGATTCCAGAATCCGGCGTACGTCTCTCACCGCAACAAGGCGGTGCGGGCGACTTTCGCGTTGTCTCATCCGAGGTCGTTCCGTTGGCCGACACTGGACGGCTTCGCATGTACTACGAGTGCTGCGACGGTCCGCAGTCGCAACAGAACTCGATCCGCAGCGCCGCTTCCGATGACGGCCTGGGATGGACCGTCGAGTCGGGAGCGCGCTTCGAGTTGAGCCAGTGCAACGTTTCGTCACCGCGCATCCTCTTCCTCGACGACGGACGATGCCGGCTGTATTGCAGCGAGCGAGGCAGAGGGATCATCAGCGCCGTGTCCGACGACGAAGGTCTCACATTCAAGCTGGAGCCAGGAATTCGCGTCGCCGCGGATCAGCCGTTTGATCGTTACACCGCATTTGCGCCGGAGATCATGCGTCTACATGGTGGCGGCTACCGGATGTATTACGCGGGATACGGCGAACCGACGCGAGCTGACATTCTGACAGCGGTCTCAGATGATGGCTTGCATTGGCAGAAGGCGTCCCAACCGGTCCTCACACCTGGCTCCGCGGCATGGCACGCGGTGAAGCGTTCAGAGATGTGCGTGATTTGGAACCCACAAGTTCGAGATGCAGGCGAGGGCTTTCGCATGTTGTACGAAGCATGCGACGGCACGGCCGAAGATCAAAGAGGCATATGGCGAATCGCCAGCGCGAATTGTGTGTCATGATCAACATTTTTTGAAGGACAAGAGAAGCTATGGAACAGTTTGTTGCGAGCCGTTTCCAGCGATATCAGCTACTGTTGTGCGCTAGGTTTCTGGTGATCGCCGTCACGTTGTCGTTGACTTTCAACCGCAGCGTGCTTGCGGGCGAACCAGCCGAGTCGGAGCCGTCAAAGCACGTTGGAATAGTCCAGAAACTGAAAACTACCGATGGTGTTGAATTCGGAATTTGGGGACGCATCGACAACACGCCGCAACCAACGCTGATTGTGCTCGCAAGTACCGTCGATGAAACATTGTCAAGTCCTTACTTTCGGCAGTGTGGAAATCAACTTGCTCGCGAATCAGGGTGGTTGTGTGTGTCGATCGACTTGCCCTGTCATGGTACGCAGCAGCGAGATGGAGAGCCCGGCGGCCTCAGGGGATGGCGCAGCCGAGTCGAACATGGAGAGGATTTTGTGAAAGCTTTCAATCGGCGGCTCTCCAGCGTGTTGGATCATCTGATTGACAATGGTTACTCCGACCCAAAGCGAATCGCCGCGTGCGGCACCTCGCGCGGCGGTTTCCTCGCTGTGCATTTCGCAGCTTCGGACCGGCGAGTCGGTTGCGTCGCGGCTTTCGCGCCGGTAACGGACCTGGCCAAACTGAGCGAATTCAAAGGCATCGAGGACAATGCCATGACTCAGCAGTTGTCGCTCGCCATGCAAACCGACAACCTCACAAAGCGATCCGTCTGGATTGTCATCGGAGATCAGGATCAGCGAGTGAGTACGGATTCGGCGATTGGACTGGCACGTCAGTTAACCGCAGCAAAGTGTGCGGTCGAATTGCACGTAATGCCCGAACCGCGTGGTCACACAACACCAAAGGGCGCTCCAGCAATGGCCGCACGTTGGATCCTCGCTGAATTCGGGAAATAACATGGCATTCAGAAACCGCGAAATGCATGACTCCGCAACGCGCGCGATTTGGACAAAAGCGCATTCTTGCCGAACGCAAATTCTATCAATACCATGATGGATTCACGACTGATCATGCCGAGCCGTATTACACTTCAGTGCACAATAAATTGCCATGAAAAAGTCACACGAACAGCAACATCCGGTGTCGGTCAGTGCCAGTCTTGTGCTGATCGTTTTGGCGTGCGGCCCGCTCTCTGTACAAGCGGACGAACGCCGAATGGTCAAAAACCACTTCAACAAGGGCCGCGAGGGCTGGCGCATCTACGACTACAACGGTGGCAAACCGGGCGGCGGCAACGTCTTTTTTCCCGCGGTCTGGGAGAAGACCGGTGGAGTCGAGAACTCAGGTTACATTTGGGCGGACGACTCGAAGTGGCGAATTGACACTCCGGAAAAGCCGGACTCGATCCTGCCCTTCATCATCTACTGCCATTGGGTCGATGGGAAGGCCCTCGACATTCGCGGAGCCAAAGTATCGCTCTACTTGCGCGGCGACAAGCTTGATCTTAAAGGGGCGAAGTGCCTGTTCTGGGCGTTCAACCGAACGCGAGAACACGCTATCACTACACGGGCGAGGCGCTGAAGGTGAATGCGGGCGAGTGGGGTAAACGACAAACCGTTGTGCTGAAAAAGGACAAGAAGCTCTGGCACGAAAGCTGGTCGCGAAAACCGGATAAGCCAGCCAGTCTCGATAAGGTATTGCGCGAGTGCGACAGTTACGGCGTCTCGTTCGTTGGGTTTTCCGCCGAAGTGACTGGTAAGCTCGCGATGGACGAATTGGTGATTCAAGCTGACAAGTAATGAGTCCGTCGCCAGCGGGAAACTTAAAGACGAGGACCTGGCGAAAGCGATATTCGCAGCGTTGGATTCCGATGACAATTGCGTACTGGCCATGCCCGAGTCTTCGGTCAGTGCAATGAAAAGATGGCCGCTGAAATGTTGACGATGTCCTTGTCGCATCGTCGGTGAACAAATCGAATGGAAATGCCGTGCAAACAGAGCAGAATATGAAGCAAAACCCAGTCATGATGCATTCGTGTGTCACGAATCACATCCGTCCGATTTCTCCAATCGAGGATCCGATATGTCTCACGAGCTTCGCTTGTCTTTGAGCGGTCCGCATTCACGACGGCAATTCCTATCGGCATCCTTGGCGGGCCTGGGAGCAATGTCAGTTACGCGACCACTGCGTGCCAAAGAGCCTGAGACTCCCTCGCAGCCGCAGAAAAAACTCATCGGCTGGGGATCGGACGTCGCGTATCCTGGGAAGGTCCAGAACAACATCCGCAAGATCGAGGAGCTTCCCCTTGATGGAATCGTGTTAAGCAACTTCAGCGGCAAGAAGGATGGCAGAGATTTCACTTTCGACTGGGAATGTTTCGGTCAGAAGAAATTCGAACGCAAGCAGCTGACCGACACGATCCAGATTCTGAAGCACATCAGGTTCGAACGCTTCACCGATAACTTTCTGCGTTTCAACCTGCAGCCGGGCGATGTCGACTGGTTCGACGACTTCAGCGCTCCTCTCCACAACGCTCGAATGTGGTCGGAAGTGGCGCAAGAGGCCGGCGTCAAGGGCTGGAAGTTCGACCTCGAAGACTACAAGGAAAAGACGTTCGTTTATCGCAAGCAGAAATACGCTGACAGGAAGAGCTTCGACGAATATGCCGCTCAGATCCGCTTACGCGGGCGGCAAATGATGGAAGCCATTCAGTCGGGTTTTCCGAACATAGTGCTCCTGTTGTCACTGGCGCACAGCTATGTGAACCGGACTCCCCACGCGAACCGGAAACTGGCCGAATTGTCATCCTACGGACTGTTGCCAGCATTCGTGAACGGTCTGATCGAAGCAGCCGGGCCGCAAGTGCGACTCATCGACGGTCAAGAGCAGGCTTACGGGTATCTGACGACCGAGGACTATTTTCGGGGCTATCACGATATTCGGCAGCGGGCGATCGAACTCGTGCCACCCGACCTATGGAGAAAATACCGAGACAAGATTGAGGCAGGGGTGGCCATCTTTGCCAACTTCCAGCTTGCCGTCCCGCGCAGCACCGCTCAAGGCAAGCACTGGGCGCCGACCTACATGAATCCTGAGCAGCGGCTACGTCTGTTTGAACAAAACGTCTACCACGCGTTGAAGACGACCGACGAATACGCGTGGCTGTACAGCGAGCACATGGGCTGGTGGGAGTCGGGACATCAACTGCCAACACCCGACGGAGCGATTGACGCGATCCGACGGGCCCGAGATAAAATTGCTGCCGGCGAGCCCCTGGGTTTTGATCTGAGAGACGTCGTTGACCAAGCCCGAACGAAGATGAAATTGGCAACGGCGGGCAAAGAGTAATGCACGGCAACGACGCCTAACGTCAGTAGCAACTGTAGGGTCGGTTCCTACCGGCCGACGGCATCATTTCTCCCGCGCGGCCCGTGGGAACTAGCCCTACTCTACTCTGTGTATGTTGACGGCCTGGACGTGCATTTCGAAGGGGGACTTCATTGATACATTCGTATCCTGGCACGCAGCTACCCAGACATGGTCTGGCACGATGGTCTTTTGTGGATGAGTTACTACTCATCGCACGAAGGCAAAACGAGCATCTACCTGGCAAAGATCAAGGTCAAAGAATAGTTGGACGACGGCCTCGTCGATAACTGCTTGCGCGGGGAATGAGTGGAAACGAGCGTATAAGTTTGGTCTCTGCATGACAAAGGATTTGAAGATGAAGACACTGTTCATCGCAACTTTGATGCTGAGCTTTCCAGGAGCTCTCCTGATCGCTGAAGAACCATGGATAGTCGAATCGCCCGCGGATTGGAAGGAGGCACAGGCCTCCGCAAAAGGGGTCACGGTTGAAGATGACGCGGTCGTCCTGGACGGTGCCAAGGACGGCCAGTGGACGAGCAAATGGCATTCGTGGCAAGACAAGGTTGACTCCGTCAAGGTCGTCGTCGATGCGAAGATCGACTTGTTCGACAACAAGACCATCGAGGTCCTCGTGGACGGCTCCGAGACGCCGTTCACGAACGCCGCCGGGACACCTCACGATTGGTATGGCCGCTGTATGATCGCCATCCTCGACGAGCACCGCTGGATCATGGCGTTCCGCTCGGGCGTCAACCACATCGAGTGGGCCGGGCGCGACGCGATCCACATCATCACGTCGAAGGACGAAGGCAGAACCTGGAGCAAACTCGACCGATGGTTCGACGACACGCCCATCGATGGGATGCCGTTCGAAGACGGAGCCACGCATAGCGAAACCGGCCTCTACAGGATGCCCAACGGTGATCTTGTCCTGCAGTTCTGGCGCACGAATTACAGCGCCGGTACGCGGCAGCTTCGTTCGACGGATAACGGAAAAACATGGAAGCTGGACATCGACCGCATCAGCGTCGTGGGGGTGGCTGGTGCGGACGACGATCGGGTCATCGGGACAGAGGACTGGTTCATCGATCCCGAAAACCCGAACGATGTTTACATGGCCTTTCAGTATTTCCACTACAACTCGCAGTCCGGCACGCTGCTGGCGCGGACTCGTGACAACGGCAAGAGTTACAAGTTTCTGAGCTGGATTGGCACCTTGGCCGATGACCGGAAACCGGAGAGCGGTGCCACGTTCGAACCGGCAATTGAGTACGTAGGGAATCGCACGATCGTGGCCGTCATGCGTCACGCGTCGGGTAACCGCTACACGTGGCAATCTACCAGCACTGACATGGGGCGTTCGTTTTCCAAACCGGTCGATATCTCGGACCAAGTCAACGGCGGCGTCGATAACGGTCTTTGGCAACGCGTGCGGCTGTACAAAGATAGCAACCCCATCTTCCAGCACGGCAACAGAATCGAAGATTACGCTGCGGGCAAAGGCAGATTGTGGGGCTTCGGTCTGCACAGCAACGGCGGGGGTTATACGCGCAAACCCGTTGTCTATTGGTCGGACGACAACGGCCAGACATGGGAAGGCCCGCAGTTGTTACACGGCAAGATGCACCCTGGCACTGATACCGGCTATGGCGACCTCAAGCGGCGAGTCGACAATACTTACGTCGGCGCGGCATACTACGCGACGCGCGATTCGAAGATCGCGGATCTGGAACAATACACCTTTGGCGGCGAGCGGGCGCGGCTGAGGATCGAAGTCGATCGTAACACAGACGGAGCGGCTGATGCCCGTTCCCAATGGTTCGAAGTCTACGACGGCCGATCCAGCTTTTCACCGGCTGGCTTGCGGGCCACACGCTGGCGCTTTCAATTGCAGCTCCGGTCAACCGACTCAGCCGGTTCGCCGCGCATTCAACGTGTGCGGCTAACGCCGGGCGGGTAGAGTTCGCAAAGAAACAAGCTCCCCAGTGTGGTCGTTTAACTGGGAATCGTGGAGAAACCAACATGACCCAAAGTACGATCGGATGGCGTGTGCCGATGTTGATCAGCGGCATCGTGATTGGCATCGTATCATCCCTGGATGATGTGAGGGCGGCGGAAACGAAAGGCGACAGCGAGCAGCGCGGACGGGTCATCTACAACCTGGACTGCTCCGAGTTCTTCGTTGGCACGTTCGGCCCCGTCGTGCCGGAGACGATCGACGCGTTTGTGGACGCCCACGCCGCCGCCGGCATCACCGATCTGTTCATCAACGTCAACGCCCAGCGCACGAACTATCGAAGCGGCGTGTGGGAATCGAGCTGGGACGGCTACGACCCGTCGGCCGGCGACGATCAGCCGTTTTTTGCGGGAATCGATCCGAAACGACAGTTTGAGACGAAGTGGCCCAAGGCCGTGCTGGCGCTTCACGAGCAGGGCTGCGACTATCCCCGACGCATGATCGATCGCGCCCGGCATAACAAGCTGGGAGCGTGGATCTCCGTGCGAATGAATGATTCCCATTATCCTGACAGACCGACCCACCCGTTCCACAGCACGTTCTGGCGATCTCATCCGAAATGGCACCTGTCCAACAAGGGCCTGGACTACGAGCAGCCAGCAGTGCGCGAGCACTACCTGAAGCTGGTACGGGAGATATGCGGTCGGTACGACGTGGACGGTGTCGAACTGGATTTCCTCCGCTTCTGGCTCTACTTCCGCCCCGGTCGCGAGCACAACGGTACGAAGCTGATGGTCGACTTCATCGAGCAGGCGCGGGCGGCGACACGCAAGGCGGAGACGCGATTAGGGCACCCTGTCAAACTAGCCGTCCGCGTACCGGGAGTCCCCTGGATCGCCCGGCGGCATGGGCTGGACGCGGTCGCCTGGGCGAAGGCAGGGCTCGTAGACCTGATCGTGGCCGGATCGTTCTGGCACTCCGTCAATAGCGACATACCGGTCGAGACCTGGAAAGGGCTACTCATCGGCACAGACGTTGACGTTGCGGTGCACCTGGAAGATGGGATCAATTCGGGCGCCAGCGGGCGTCGTACGATGACTCACGAGGAGATGCGGGGCGTGCTGACGAGCGGGCTACACCGCGGGGCAGACGCAATCTACTTCTTCAATCTGTTCACAGGGCCGTATCAGCGCTGGCCTCGCGAGCACCACAACCGTTTGCTCACCGACGCTGGCTCCTATGCCGCGCTGCGGGCAGCGCCGCGCCGCCACGTGTTGACCGTCACGAGCCCATGGTCAGCGGGTCAGCCGAGCGATTCGAGGTCGCTGCCTTACACCGGCAAGCATGGTGTATTTCGTCTAAACGTCGGCCCAAAACCGCGGCCACAGCAGGAAACGCGGATTGAGTTCGTGGTGCCGGACCACGATCAGCCACTGAACGTGAGCCTAAACGGCATCCCCTGCAAGTGGTCGAAGCTGGCCGAGCCCAAACACATCAAGGCGTCCGGGTGGACGGGGTCTGGGCAGGAGCCACGCCATGTGTATGCCGTGCCCCCGGACGCGATCAGCGACGGCTACAACTTGATCGAAGCCGTCGCGCCGAAAGACGTCAAGATCACCTGGGTCGAGATCGCCGTGCGGTAAGTTGCTCCTCAAGCCAGGAACTTGTTGTGACAATCGAGCCTAACGGTACCGCACCCGTAGCTCGATGCCGGTAATCCGAGAAGTCGCCTTCGGCGCCCCGCTCTGCAAACGCACTTCGAGTTGATTCTTGCCCTGAACCACGTGGGGCGATTTGAAGAGCAGTCGCGAATCGGTTTGCTCGGCGGGATCTACGTCGCGACCGTTCATCCGGATTCGCAGGTTGCGAGCGCCGCTGGCGGTGATGGTCAGCTCGACCGAACTCAACGACCCCGCACCGCGCGCCTCCTTCAGATCATCGGCGATGAACCAGTGGAACATGTGCTTGTCTCGCTTGCCGTCAAGCACGAACGGTAGTTCCTTGTTGCCGCCCTTCGCCGCAGTGCGCTGGCTCATGTCGACGGTGATCAGATAGTGCTTGTCTTTGCCGATCAGCTTGGCAGGATCACCGATTTCCTGGATGGCCGTCCGCTTCTCGCCGCGGAAGGGAAACGGACCGTGACAGTCGTAGTTGAAGAGGTAGATGCTCGACGCACCTTGTTTCCAGAACGAAGCGGCTCCGGCGCGGAGCATCTCGATCGACGCCCAGGTGATCCCCTTCCGGTTCTCGTAGCCGCGGACGTAATACTCCAATCCACCCGCCACAAGACAATCGGTTCCTTTGGTCAGTTTGACGAACGAAGCAATGTCGGCATCCATGTCGAGATAGCCGGGCGCCATCGCAATCACCATGTCGATCCAGCCCTTCTTGATCCAGGTCGGCACGTCCAGTCCTATTTGTTTGCACTCGGCCGGTCGCGGTGGGACACGAACCAGCAGTCGGAGTTGTTTGCCTTTCTTGTCGCCGATTTCATCCAGCCGCTCGCGAACCTGCTGGACAAAGACGTTCATCAGCTTGGCGCCCTCGGCTTCCTTTCCGCGGCGGAAGTAGTAAACGCTGCGCAGAAAATCCATTTCAAAACCATCCACGTCGTAGCGAGTGCAAATCTCGGTAATGATATCGAGCTTGCGTTTGCGCACTTCCGCATGGGCGTAGTCCATCGCCCACGTGTACTTGTAGGGATGCAAGTACCAGCGTGGAATCGCTTCGCCGATCAGCAGGTGCGTTCGCTCCTTCTCCCAGTTGCTGCGAAGCGACGGCCAGCGATCGACGTAATCCTTGTGGACGTCGTTCATTCGCAGTGTCGGAATGAAAAGGAAACCGAGTTGATGCGACCGCTGCTGCCAGACACGCATCGGATCGATCCCACGTTCGGCCAACGAGCGGACGTTTTCTGCAACGCGCTTGAAGTACTTGTCTTCGAACTGGCCGTCCTTCACATGCCGCCCGTCATAAGGCTCGCCCACGCGAGTGGGAAACCAGAACTGATCGTCGCTGAACTGCGGGCAAGGAAGGAACACGTCCACCTGCGTCCCCGGCAGATCGTTGACGACGTGACACAACTGGTCCTCGGTCATCGGAGCATCGAATTTGTAAAAGACCGGTGTTCCGCAGTCGCTGTTCAACAAGAGCCTCGGCGGCCAGCGGTTGACCGCCGGCTCATCGGCAGGAAGGCGCGAACCGACCGACATCAACAGGAGCAGAGCAAGGCGAATGGTTCTCATGGATTTCGTCCTTCGAGTGGCCGGCACATCTTCCCCGAATCCTGGCGATTCCGGCTACTTGTTAGTCCGCAAACTGAAACGCGTACAGCTTGCAGTCGCGCATGTGGAAACGAAGTTTCATCGGCTTTCCGGCGAGCCTGCTGACGTCGGCACGATCGCCCCAGCGGACGGGCATGCGGACGGAGTTGCCGTTGATTGGCGTCGCGTCGTCTTTCGAGAAGCCCGGAATCGGTTTGTCGTTCTCGTCAAGCAACTCGACGATCACCGATCCGCCGCCGCTGGTATCCACGTTCAGCTCCAGTCGCTTGCCGTTGAACTTGATCAGCGGCGTGGTAATCTGGCCGCCAGCGTAGTCAGCATCGGCGGAAACGAAGCCGTCCAACCGCAGGACGGCACGGCTGATTCCGGTGAGATGCTTTCCCTCGGCGGCAGCGGCGTCAATGTAACCGTCGTGGTCCCGATTCGAGCCGACGTAGTAGATCCACAATTCGTCGCCCATGCGCACGGGGTCGGGCATGGCCCAGACGAACTTGGAATCGAACCGGCCGGCCGGGCCCATCGACATGAATGGTTTTCGCCCGCCCGCTCGGCGGAATTTGACCCCATCGCGACTCACCGCTAAACGCACGTCGAAACCTGCCGGACCGAGTCCCTTTCGCGGCGCACGCGGTTTCCAGTGCCAGTACGCCTGAGCCAGCATGATGTAAACGCGATCGGCCTCGGCGTAGCGAAAGACGTCGGCTCCGTAATAGTCGACCGGCGGCTGTCCCGGCGGTGTCGGGTGCAGCGTTCGGTCGGCTTCATCCGGCTGCATGATGATGCTTTGCGTGTCCCAACTCTTCAGGTCGTCCGATTCCAGCCGCCGAACCGTGCGGAAGTTGTCGGGCGCTTTCGCCGTCCCGTGGCGATGCGACATCCAATACCGCGTGTAAAGCGCGTATCGCTCGATGTTGGGATCCCAGAAGGCGACGCTTTGCGTGTCCCAGCCACCGCGACCGGGGTTCAGCCGGGCGAACAGCTTCCAGCGGAGACCGTCCGGCGAACTGTGCATGTGGAACTGGCCTGTGGGATAGACTTTCGCCTGCGTTTTGTAGCGATGTTTCGCCGGCGCTTTGGGATCAATCCACACCGCACAACCGCCGATGATGCCGGGAATCACGACGTTGTTTTCTTTCGAACCGTCGATTTCGTGCAGCTTCAGGATGGGCTTCGTGAAATGCAGACCGTCCTTCGACTCAGCATAGGCAACCCGGCCATACCGCTGGTTACCGCCGCGCCGCGAATCGTACCAGAGCCGCACGACGCCGTTTTCTTTGATGACGCTGCTGTAGACGCCGATATACGTCTCCGGTCCGATCTCCCAAGGTTTGTCGTTTGTGAGCAACACCTTGCCATCGCGATAAGGCGGGTTCATGGTCAACGTCACACCGCGACTCGACTGGATGAACAATTCGTCGATAAAGAGCTGCTTCTTCGAGCCAACGTCGATGACGCGTCGCAGTTCTGGTTCAGCCAGCGTTGTTCCAGCGAGGCATACGACGAGAAAAAGAGCAGCGATTCGGGTCGAGGTGTCGTTCATGTTGTGT
This sequence comes from Planctomycetota bacterium, assembly GCA_963582955.1. GTDB lineage: Bacteria > Planctomycetota > Planctomycetia > Planctomycetales > Planctomycetaceae > CAUZVF01. The sequence goes on along the minus strand of CAUZVF010000023.1, from coordinate 3,311 downwards.
TTCCCGTGTTACTATTCCGCAATGTTTTCCTGCGCGCATTTTCGTAGCTGGATTCGCAAGAATTCAGCCGTACGGTGACTCTGAATTCTTGCGAATCCAGCTACCTTTAGTTGCCGCCGTTGGCCGCGTCGTTTAACCCGTAGCCGAAGGCTAGGACGCGCCTCTGCCTGGCCTTCGGCCACGGGTTAAACGAGACAAATTCAAACAAACGCAGTATGAATGTCTGATCATTGAATCCTGATCTTTGCAAGGTAAGTGCTCGTTTTGCCTTCGTGCGATGAGTAGTAACTCATCCACCGGTCACGGAAATGTCATTTTCCACCGCACGACTCCCGCGTGTTTGATGTCGTCGGCGTCACGATACGTATACGACGTGACTAGGGTTCCGTCCTTCAGCTTCACTGTTGGACCGAAGCCGCCACCACTGCGAACGCCGACCGGCGTTTTAGTGTCCAGCATGATGTGGCCATTCTTGAGATCGAACGAGAATCCGTCCTTGGTTTCTCGCCCCAGGACGGCTCGTACGCCCAACGGCGGATCGATCGCTCGTTGCGTGAAAGTAAGCAGAAGATGGCCATCGCCTAGGCGGGTTATCGACGGATACATCTGGCCATAGTGTCCAAGGTCGTTCACCTTCCTCCAGCTTCGTCCCTTGTCCATGGATGAGTAGACGATCATGCGTTCGGATTGATCGTTCTTACCAGGGTCGGTGGTTCCCGGCAGCGGCCAGGAGTTCCCGGCTCCTACTCTCAGGATGGCGTAGATTTTTCCGGAACGAGCCTGCCACAAGTGCGCCTCGCCCAGGAGGGTGTAAGGATAGTTCTTGGGGACTCCCTCGAAACGCGCCTGGTACTTTTCCGACCACGATCGGCCTCTGTCAACACTGATCCAGATCGAGCTTTGGCTCTTAGGCGCGTGCTCGGATACGCCCACCATCAGCGAGCCATTGGCTAGCTCCAGTACATTTCGCGAGTACCCAATCCGATGGTCCGAGGGCGAAACTCTTTGGGCTGGAGCCGCGTGGTTGTCCAGGTGCGTCCTCCGTCCTGCGAGCGATGAAGAAGGCTATAGGTGTAACCGTCCTTGTTACGTACTTCCTGCCGCAACAGGTGAGCGGTGATGAAGATCGTGCCGTCCTTGGTCACCGTCAAATAGGGCTCACGCCCTGACAGGTCAAGCTTCTCCGAGCCTGACCAGGTCTGTCCGCCGTCGTGTGAGCGGTACAGCAGGGTTTGCTCCAGGATTTTGCCACCACCCTTCCGGTATCCATGAAACATCACCAGCAGGAGTTCACCATTGGGCAACAAAGCGATGGATGGCTTGTAATCGTCCGGTTCACCGAGCGGAATTCGCTCGCAGCGGATCTTATCGACCGAGAGCGTTTTTCGGTTTCGCACCTGGATCAATTCGTGCTTGTCTTCGCCGACGGCGTTCTCGCGCGGCCAACTGCCTGCCAAAACGATGACGAGGATACCCATAGCGAATCGCCTGAGGTGGCCGGTTCGCAGGTAGTGAATACAGTTCACGAAAACCTCCTTCTAGCGAACGCTAATCCGTATCGGGATCGGACATGGCATAGCTGGAGACCTGCGGGTCGAAGACGTTCCTCAGTTCGGAGTCGAAAAGCGCGTCCGCAATGGCATGTTCGTCGCTCAGTCTGCCATCACCGACGCGCCAGCGGACGATGGCGATGTCCTGAGGGCTGTGCGTTCGTTGTCCCTGCCTGCCTTTGTTGCGATAGCCGGTGCCGAACGCCGTGATCAGAGACTTGTCCGGCAGGAGGACCGTCGCGGTCCGTTGCGGGCTGGCAAACCAACTGTTCAGTTCGCTACTCTTGCGATTGCCCCGCCAGACCGCGAGCAGGTATCGATGATCCAGATCCCATGTCAGCCCGTGATCGCGGCTGATCACCGATTCGACGCCGAACTGCGGAAAGCCATCGGCGGTATCCACGTAGCCTTCGCGGACGACGTAAGTCAGAACGATGTCGCCGTTGGCCAGTGTCACCATGCTCGACATGTGGCGGCCCCACGCGTAGAGGATATTCAGTTTGGACCACGTCCGACCATTGTCTTTCGAGACCGACACGCCGAGGCCGCTGAAGTGGTCGATCTTGCCCTCGAACTGCGGGAGATTGACACGACACGCCGCGACGAGGTTTCCATTGCCGGCGCGGTGCAGCACAATTTCACCAGTCCGGCCCCATTGCGGGATGTGGCGGAACGGGCTCCAGGTGCGTCCGCCATCATCGCTGGTTCGCAGCAGGCAGGCCAGATCAGGCTTCTTGCCCGTCGCCCACAATCGGGTGACTCGCCCAGACTTTACGTCGCGATCCACGAAGAACGGTGAATCTTCATAGAAAGGCTTGCCATCGCGGCAGGGTGGGGCGGGAACCGATCGATCCCAACTGGCTCCGAGATCATCGGTGAACCAGTAGCGGTTGTCGCGTTTTAGCACGGCCCGGTTGCCGTCCAGGAAGGTGAGACCCGTGCTCCAGCCATCGCCGATTCGCTTGGGGCGGCTCCAGGTTGCGCCGCCGTCATCGCTGTAGACAATTCCGGTTTGTATCTTCTGCCCCCACATCAACTGCATCAGCAAGCGTTTTTTGTCGGGCAGGTAAGTCATGTAGGGATAGTAGACCGCGCCGAGGTTCCAGGGCTTCGAGATGACCTGAATCCCGGCGGCCGTTTTGAGCCGCGGTGCCTTCCCGTTCAATTGTTCCACGACATCCGGCGTCCATGTTTCGTACTTCAGGAACGCGGGCTTGCTGTCTCCATTCGGTCCGTCCGTTTGGGCGGACGCATAACGACAGAGGATCAAAGTGATGAAGAGAAAACCAACCGCGCGAAATATGGTTACGAACATGATCGATTCATCTCCCGATAGACCGTCATTCGATCCAAAACGAAAACAGTTTTGCGTTTTTCAATTGGAATTGAAATCGCACTTGAGAGTGATCTAAGCTAACCAACTTGGCCTTTGCTTTCCAAGAGACCGGCAAGTCGATGCCGTCTCCGTCGATCGGCACGCAGTCGGCTGCGTGGTAGCCGGCAATCGGTTTTCCGTTGTGGGTCAAGACTTCCACGCGCAGTTCACCGCCCTCGGCGACCGCAGCGTTGATGTGCAACCGGCTTCCCTCAAAGTCGAGCGGCCGGGTGATCAGCGTGCCGACCTTGTCACCGGCGTTGATCGAGGCGAAACGGTCGCGCGGCAGCTTCGCCAGTCCGGCGGACCAGTCATAGTTGTCGAGAAACAATTGTCGCTCCCGCCCGATTTTGACCGGCATGTCTTTCATCTCAAGCGGAAACATG
>CAUZVF010000022.1:0-16062 GCA_963582955.1 Planctomycetota bacterium | reverse complement strand
ACGCCCGTTGGAATCGCCTGGAGCATTGCCGGCGTCTTTGCCGTATCCATGGCGGTTGCCGTTTGGCCAGCCGGCGACTCGTCAAAAGAAATCTCTTCAACAGTTCCGGCAGCCGGGCCGAATCACGTCGAATCCAAGGCTTCCGACGCGACACCCGTTGAAGGAACCGAGAACAATGAGACTCCGCCAATTCTGGCCGGTGATCCGAATCGCGAGCTGATTCGTCAACGGTTCACGACTTTGGGAGAACGAATTCAACAATTCGCGGATCGGAACGGTCGCTTTCCCAACGAGCCGGCCGAAGCGGGAGAACTCCCGTTCTTGGAACGCTTGGGATGGCTCGCGGAACTGTCGGCCGAAACCGAGCCGGTCAAGACGATGCAGCCGCTTTGGGACCGGCCGTGGCGTGATCCTTTGAATGACCGGTTCGTCCGTCAGCGAATTCGCGAATTTCAGAATCCGGCGGTCGCCGAGATCGTCAGTCCCGAGGGATATCCCGCCGCCCACATTGTTGGGATATCAGGAGTCGGCAAGAATGCCGAACGGTATCCAAAACACGATTCGCGGGCTGGCATTTTCGGTTTGAATCGCCGAACGACACGCGACGATGTGACGGATGGTCTGTCCAATACAATGATGGTGGCCGGCGTTCAGAAAAACGTCGGGGCTTGGGCGGCTGCCGGCCCGGCGACAATGCGGCCGTTGACCCGCGAACCATACGTCAACGGACCCGATGGTTTCGGAACGGGACAACACAATGGAATGATGGTGTTGATGGCCGATGGCAGTGTGCGATTCGTGTCGAAAAAAATCGAGCCCGTGATCATCCGTCGCATGGCGGCAATGGCCGATGGTTTCCCGATTGACCCCAACGTGCCAGGCGAACCGGGCGACAAATCAATTCCCGTTCACGTCGGCGCCGAGCTTGCGGATGCTGGCAAACCAGCCAAGCAGCAAAAACCCGCTGATGGCGTGGCCGCTCAGCAAGCTGATGCAAAACAGAAACAACACAAAGCCGCGCCGGCCGGTGAACCGAAACAAAATGTGAAAGGTGGCAACCGTCCGCCGATTCAGGCCGCCGCACCCGCACCCGAGCCGGAACCCAAGGTCGATGTGAAGGCGGTGCTGTCGCAAAAGATCGTCAGCTTTCGGCAATCAAAACCGGTCGCGTTTGCCACTCTGTTAATGCAAGTCGAAGAAATGGCCGGTGTGAAGATTCGTCATCCCAAAGACGGACTCAAACCTGAGATTCTTCAGAAAGAAGTCAGTGTCAGTTTGAGCAACACGACCGTGGGTGCGATTCTCACCGCATTGGTCGAACGTGTCGGGTTGGTTTATGAAGCTCAAGACACGGGAATTCTGCTCAGAATGCGTGATTCGAGTGACGATTCCGCGAAGTGAATGGAAGAATTTAGCGCGTGAAACCCGACGACACGATTTGTTACTGCTTTCACATTTCGAAGCGGAAGATTGTTAATTTCATTCGCATTCACGAGCTACGGCGAGCCAGCCAAATCAGCGAATGCGGCGGAGCCGGCACGGGCTGCGGTTGGTGCGTTCCTTATCTAAAGCGCTATTTTTCACAAATGCAGAAAACCGGCAGCGTCACCGACGACGAATTGACACCGGAAGAATACGCCACGCAACGTGGACACTACATCAAAGAAGGTAAAGGAGTTCCTGCGGCCGGCGCCATCCCTCCGCCAGAAGTTGGCGACAACAGTTAGTGCGTGTCACCAGTCGACAAGATCTTGAGCGCAATCCCCGGACGAACGGTTCGAATCGAAGGTTCCGCGACGCGGTAGCAGAGTACTTTGGGATCAGTCTGGCTCGGTGAGCCCATTTGCAAGCCGCCACATCTGACCGTGGTCGTCATTATGGAGCTGGGATTAACGTGCGTCCGTATGACTCGCCGCCCATGCTGCCCAAGCAAGAACTTCAGAGGTGTATCCGACCGCCGAACTTCAGGTGATCGATAGCCCTTTTCCAATTCTTCGGATTGCTCCGCCCCGGACAGCTCATCGAGCTGCCGCCAAAAACGGCACTGACTGGACATCGCTGGCTTTGTATGATCCCTAGACGTGTCCACGCGCAGGCAAGAGGTATCAGCAGAATTCCCAAATGACTACTGTGGATCTGTTATTCTCGTTTCAGATCGTCAAGGCTCGGACATGCCATGCACGGGACATTTCCGCGCTCGCGGGCCGCTTTCAATTATCTTCGCTCTCACCGCAGGACGCGCGAGCGCACGGCTTCCTCGTTTCCGGTTTTTGTGAGCGGGACTATGCGGCGTTTGCGAAACGAGGCGATCACTTTTATGTGGTGCTCCACGATACCCAAGTTGTCGGCTTCTTGCTCGGTTATACGCGAGAGGAGATTGAACCCGGAGCTGTCGTCGACAGGCATCTTGCTGATCGGTATCAGGAACCGTTTCTGATTATCAAACAGATTTGCGTCAGACCGGATTTTGCCAAGCACGGCTTGGCCAGTAGACTCTACGACCATGTGGCCCGGCAGGTTCCACGGTTTCGTATTTTCGCAGCGATTGTTTTGGAACCGCTTAACCTCCCGTCCATCAGATTCCATGAGAAGTTACAGTTCGAGAAAGTCCTGGAAATCACACCGCCGGACGGCCTGCCGCGCGGTGTCTGGTCGCGGCAACCGATCGAAGACATCCACGTACACGAGTGATTTAACAAGGTGACGCGATGCTGCCGAGGTCGCGGAATCCCACTTCCCAGATAGCTGCAGGGGCTATTCATAATGGCTAGGAATGCGGTGAGGCCGCTCGAAAATATCGTTGGCCGTCGCGGCAGAGTCTGGGGAGTACCGAGGCGGACCCTGCGGACCACAATACTGTTCGCCTTCGTTTCACTTCTGATTACGACCGTCGTGATCATCGCCGGTTACAGTTATGTCGCGAACCGGAATTCGGTCCTGGAACAATCCGATCTGATGCTCGATCTGGTCAGCGAGACGGTGATTGAGAAAGTCACCAATTATCTGACGCCCGCCACGCGGATGGTCGAGATGAGTTCGCGGCTGGTTGAAAAGGACACGCTGTCGCTGACGCGTTCCGGAGAATTGGAGGCGTTTACCATCGAGGTGGTGCGCGCGTATCCCCAATTAGCCATGTTCAACGTGGGCGACGAACACGGCAATTTCCTGATGCCGAAAAAGTATGCCGACGGGCGGATTGACACGAAAATCATCCACCGCACCGCTGACCCGCCGAGCGTCGTTTGGAAGCGCCGCAACGTCGCCGGTCGCATCATCGACGTGGAAGAGACTCCCGACATCAACTACGATCCGCGGACTCGTCCCTGGTACGTTGGAGCCAAGCAAAAGGACGGACGCTTCTGGACCGATATTTACATTCTGTACACCGATCAGCAGCCCGGAGTGACCGCGTCCTACCCGATCACTGACGCAACAGGCCGCGTCCTGGGCGTCTTTGGGCTCGACATCGAATTGGGAGAATTGTCCGAATTCCTTCAGAAACTACGTGTGGGCCAGAACGGTATTGTGTTCATCATCAACGCGAAGAGCGAAGTGGTGGCCTATCCGCACCCGAGTCAGATTGTCAAACGCGAGGACGGGGCCTTGCGACCGGTGCGAATCGACGAACTGGAGGCCGATTGGATCACAGACGCCAGCCTGCTTTATCAACAGCACCGGGAGTCCCGTTTCGACTATACGAGTGGCGATGTCCGCTACCGCGCGTCCTTTACGCCCCTGCCGCAGCATATCGGCACCGATTGGACCGTCGTGCTGCTGGTCCCGGAAGACGACTTTATCGGGTTTCTGAAGCGCAACAATCGAACCTCACTGCTGATGGCAGTGTTCATTCTGCTATTCGCCACCGTCATGGCTCGGATCCTCGCACGCAGCATTTCCCGACCCATCACGGTCCTGGCAGAACAGACGGAGAAGATCAAGGAGTTTCGTCTGGACGAACCGGTCGGTGTCGAATCTCACATTCTCGAGATTCAGCGGATGAGCAATTCACTGTCGGCCATGCAAGGCGGGCTTGCCGCGTTTCACAAATACGTGCCGGCCGCGCTGGTCCGACAGCTCATCCAAACCGGCGAAGAAGCCAGGCTCGGCGGCCAGACCCGTGAGTTAACGATTTTCTTTTCGGACGTCGAGGACTTTGCCAGGATTAGCGAAGAGACCGAGCCGGAAGCACTTTTCATCCAGCTTTCCGAGTACTTCGATCGGATGACCACGATCATCCTCACCGGACGGGGTACGGTCGACAAGTTCATCGGTGATTGTGTCATGGCGTTTTGGGGGGCTCCGGTGCGCAGTGATAACCACGCCGTGGACGCTTGCCGAGCCGCCCTGCGTTGTCAGGCGATGTTGCGCGAACTCAATAAAACCTGGCATCAGCAAGGCAAGCAGCCGTTAGTGACGCGAATTGGAATCCATACCGGATTGGCCGTGGTCGGAAACGTCGGTTCCACCGAACGGATGAACTACACGGTCATGGGCGACAGCGTCAATACTGCGAGTCGTCTGGAGGGCGTCAACAAGTTCTATGGGACGAGAACCATCGTGAGCGATTCCGTTTACGAATTGACCCAAGATCAATTCGTCTTCCGGCCACTGGACAAGATACGCACGAAAGGCAAATCGCAGGCGATCACAATCTACGAATTGCTGGGGGACCGGCAAGAGCCGCTGGATGACGGATTGGCCGAGCGGTGTGCTGCCTTTGCACAGGGTTTCGAGGCCTACCAAGCCCAGGACTGGGACAAGGCCCTCGAGATCTTCGAACAACTGGCCGACGGTCCGGGGTCTGGGGTCTGGGGTCTGGCGACAGGCCGGTCCACTTGTACGTGGAACGTTGCGTCGAATATCGAAAGCAACCACCCGCCGCCGATTGGGACGGCGTTGAGGGGCTGCAATTCAAGTAACTCAAATGGGCCTGCTGACCGCCGCCGTGTGGTTGCCCGATCGGAAGCATGAGGTACGCGACCCAAGTCGATTTCGACAAGTTCTGATTCGGGAATGTCGGGACAGGGAAGATGCTTCGAGTCGACGAACGCGCGTCGGTTTCATCGACCGACGTCCTCAACGGCTCGGCATTGTTGCACCGATTCTGTCGCTGTACCTGTTGTTCGACCTCGCCACAAGTGATTCTTCAGATGACGAAAGTTCGGATTTCCGTGGTAATTGTCTTGAACGTTGGGACGCGTTTGCGGCGTCGGGCCTTTGATCCGTTTCTCAACTTGATTGTGAGCAAATAGACCCAAAAGAAGTTGGGTCTAGTCAGCGGCTGTGATTTGAATCGTTTTGGGTTTCGCGCGTTCGGATTTTGACAGTGTGACCCGTAGAACTCCGTCTTTCATCTCGGCGTTCACGGCATCCGCGTCGACGGGGACGGGCAAGGGGATCGCGCGGTTGAACTTGCCTGTTCTGCGTTCCGAGAGGTGTCGGACATCATCGTCGCCAATCGAGGTCGCGGCGCGGTCGCCTTTGACCGTCAGCATGTTTCCTGTCAAAGCCACGTCGATCTGATCCGAATCGACGCCAGACAGATCGAGCAACACGAGAACATCGTTGGGCGTTTCGATGACTTCGGCCGACGGCGCCCATGGACGATCGCCACGGACTCCCAAGACATCAAGTGCTTTTTCGCCTTGCGACCATGCGACTTCCAACCAATGGTCGAGTTCGTTTCTCAGCCGTTCGGCGGAGGATTTCAACGGGCTGTCAGTGTCAGGCGAGGCGGAGGATTCATCAGTCATGTCTTGGTCCTCTTAGTCAGTTTTGACTTGAATTCGTTTTGGTTCCGATTTTTGAGCCGATGGCAACAAAACTTCCAAGACTCCGTTATTCAGTTTCGCCGAAATGTGATCGTGGTCAACCTCGTCACTCAAAATGAATGATCTCAGATAATCACCGACCTGATATTCCTGATGGATCAACTTGGCGCCGTCGGGCACGTGCGGCAACACGCGGCCGAACAAGGTCAGCTTGTTGTCTTGGACTTGTAGCTCGAGCGAATCCAGAGAAACGCCCGGTAAGTCGGCCTGAAGTCCCAGCCCCTCGTCGGTTTCGTAGATGTCGATTGGCGGAGTGAACACGAACCGTTCAACGGGTTCGTGCGGAGACGGCACAGGTTCAGTGGCCTCGTTGCGGCTCCGCGAAATCTCGTTCGACATGATGTCCTTTCGTCGCTGCCAAAATTCGGGACGATTCCCTCGTTTACGGAACTCGCGTGGTCTTTATGCTCCACCTTTAGAGACCGGGATCTGCCGGGCCGTGATCTCGTCGGCTTTAGGCAGGTGAATCTTCAAGACTCCTTCATTGAATTCCGCCGACAGTCCGTCTTCGTTGATCCGATCAGGAAGTTTCAGGGACCGTTGCCAATTGCCGCGCGGACGTTCCTGCCGGCGGAACTTTTCGTCGTCAACATCTTCCAAATCAGTTCGCTGGCCCTTGATCGTCAGGACTCCCGACGCGATTGTCAGGTCAATGTCATCGGCTTTGGTGCCAGGGAGTTCCGATGTCAGCAGATACTCGTCAGCGAGTTCATAGAGATTAACAGGAGGATACTGACGTCCAAATCGCAAACCTTGGAACGTCAAATTGACACTTTGCAGCAACCGATCAACCTCACGTTCCAAGTCTTGAAACGCGTCCCAATTGTGCCCCCATCGGAATACGGGCATGTGGTCGGCTCCCTGCCAAAGTTGTTACGAGAAGTACATCCAATTACTTGTGTATTCGACGTTCGCAGTTTGTCATTGAAAAACGAATCGCAAACCGTGTTCCCGGTTGCCGACAGTCAGGCCGGAATTCAAGAAAACCGCATAAGTTGTTTGGTGTTAGTGGATTATGACTTCTCGGCCGGAATCGTGCCAGAGGTATATGATTGAACCAACAGCCCATAAGCATTGAATCTACGCGAAGAGACCCGGGCGTGGCATCGAAAGCTGTCAAATTGGCAGCATTTGAATCTCTCCGACAGAGGCGATACTGAGACTCGTAGTCGGTAGAATGGCTAGCGCCCAATGCCACTCACTTTAGATGCGACATTCGGGAAACCGTTGATGGGGGCCAGGAACCTCACGGTTCCCGCTAGCCTGGTAATTTGAGCTGCATTGCTCTTGGCTAGCGGGAACCGTGAGGTTCCTGGCCAAAACGGATAACTGTCCGACTCGTCGTTTAACTTGACGAAATGATACCGTCGGTAAAGTGAGTGCCATTGGGCGTAAGCCCCAGGAAAACCGGAGCAAAACAAGGTATAAGCCCCGGAGGGGGACACAACACATGCGCACATATTTTGCTGTCGCCCCTCCGGGAAACGCCGTGACGGATTGTTTCCTTGGAAAATCGTGGGATTTCATGGTAGCCGGAGTCGCAAGACTTCGGGTGCACCACGGTCAAGGCCCGAATTCTTGTGAATCCGGCTACTAGAATCCGTCACGGCGTTGCCCTCCGGGGCTCACGGAACAAATTGTCCCCCAAAACCTAGGGCTCACGCCCAATGGCACTCACTTTAGATGCAACATTCGGGAAACCATTGATGGGGGCCAGGAACCTAACGGTTCCCGCTAGCCTGGAATTTTGAGCTTCATTGCTCTTGGCTAGCGGGAACGGTGAGGTTCCTGGCCATCGCGAACGGCATTGTCGTGTCGCTCGCAATTTCTATTTACGATTCAGACCATCGTTGTTTTCAGTCAACGATTCGAAATACCGGCGTACCAGATCGTCGTATTTGAGCAGCCGCTTTTCGCTGAAGACGTTGAGCAACTTCTTGCGGAGCGTCGGCGGCAGATGGCCCCAGACCTCTTGGATCAATACTTTCTGCTTGGCGTCACTGATTGCCTTTTCCTTGGCCTTGTGAACTCGTGCCTCGGAATTTTGAGGGTTCTTCTTGTTGTCTTGGCCGGCCGATTCGCCGCTTTTCGATTTCGGGCTTTGCTGCCCTTTCTTGCGGGGTTTGCGCGGTTTCTTCTGTTTTGATTGTTGGGACCGGCTGGAAGACGATTGTGATTGCTCGGCCGCTTTGATCAAGTCTTCGATCTGTTCGACGATTTCCTGCTGCTGTTGTTGAGTTGGCTTGCCGGTTTCTTGTTGCTCAATCTTCGCCTGCACGTCACGCATCGAGCGAATCAGTTGCTCGATTTGATTCTCCGCCGTAGCGTCCGCGTCATCTTTTGAATTCGTCAAATTGCGGAGCAACTCGTCATCAAGTTTGCTCTTCAGCTTCTTGCCGGAAGCGGCGTTCCCAACTGATTTCTCCGCCGATGTCGCGGGTTTGGATTCCTTCTTGGCGGAATCGTCGTCTTGCGCGTCGACATTCGCGGTTGCCAAGACCGACAGAATGACAATCACCGGACACCAATTTATTCGAATCATGGAATCAATTCCTCTCGTCATGGTCACGTCTTACTGGAAGCAGTTTCAAAACCAAATCCTGGGAGGGCGAAGCTCCTGCTGAGCTTGTATTTCCCGATGTTTCGGCTCGATGGGAACGTCGCCCTCCCGGTTTGAAAACCACCTCTAATCTTCGTCAACGTCTGCTGCCTCCAAGAACGAGCGTGTCAAATCCCGCATCAAGTCGGCCAGTTGTTCTTGTTCGTTTGCCAGAGCCGTCAGTTCCCGTTGTTCGGCTTCCGAAAGAGCTTGCTTGTCGGCGTGGGCCGCGTCGAATTTTGCTGTTCGGCGGTTGAGGTCTTCTTGCAGCATTTTCAGCAGTTTCAACTGCGCGAGTTGTGGCACCGTATCACCCGACGATCCGGCGTTTTCGTCCCGGTTTTGCGGACCCTGTTGCGGTTGGCCGTTCCCCGATGACCGATCGGGACGCAGTGCTTCCAAGAGGCCAACGAACCGTTGCTTCGCCGAAGTTTCCAGGTCCACAGTCACCGTATCGGGCTTGCGATCTTTCAGACGAACCGCCGCTTGTTCCATCATCCGTCCCGCACCCCGCAGAGCCAGCACGACGACTTCCGTGCCTTCCATCGAATTCGCCAAGTTGTCCGTTTCCAACTTCAAACCGAGTTGCACTTCGGCCAATTGTCGTAGCGATCGAGTTTCCGAACGTTTCCAACTATCGGCCTTTCGCTTTTCAGCTTTGACGCGACTCGCATGAGCTGTGTCGATGCGCTTGGTTTCGTCGATGACGTTTTGTTGCCGGGCGATCATTACCCGCAGTTCGTCGGCCGTACGTTCTAATTGTTCCCGAGCCAATCGTTCCTCGGCCTGTTTTCGCGTCCGCGCCAATTCTCGTTCGGCCTGTTCTATATCATCGAGAGCCTCGCGCTGTTGCTGGTTGGCGCGGCCGACGTTGCCATCCTGCAATTCGCCTTCGGCCTGTTCCATCCGGCCGACCGCACGTCGCGCGGATGTGTCGGACTTGCGAGCTTGCAAGCGACGTAACCGTCGCGCCATATCGGCAACGTCGCGCCGCAGTTGCTCTTGCTGTTTCTGTAGCTTCTGTAATTCGGCTGCCCGCTGGACATCGGACTTCAATTCTGCCGCCGCTTCCGATTTGCGGAGAACCTCTTCCTGCCGCTTCTTCAGCATCTCCAAATCTGTTTCCGCTTGCTTCAGCTTTTGCAACAGCTCGGTCGAATCATCGACGCCGCGCTTCTTCAGAATCTCGCCTAGTTCGTTCAAGTCTTTCAGGATCTGATCCTGAGACTGTGTCGCCTGGCCAATCTGATTCTTCCCGATTTGATTGGCCGATTCCCGCATTCGGCCCGACGTCGCCCGCTGATCCAATTCGTCAGCCGCGTTGAGCAGCGGATCAGCCAACTTAGGATTCTCTTGCGCAAGCTGCTTGGCGGTTTCGTCCAAACGACGGCGGAAGTGGTCCAATTCTTCCGCCTGCTTTCGTTGACGTTCACGCAGTTTCGCCAACTCGGCCTGCTGTTGTGGTTTCAATCGGTTCAATGGACGGCTGATTGTCTCGCGGCCAATCTCGGCCGTCTGCTGATTGACCGATTCCTGCCCCGCGACAACGTCCTTCAAATCGCTCGTCAGGTTGCGGTGCTTACGCCACTTTGACATGGAATTTCGCATTCCGTCGAGCGAATCGAGCAACGCCTTTTGATGCTCGTCGGTCTTCGACAACGGTACATCCAATTGCGGCGGGGAATCTTGAGAAGATTGGGCCTTGGGATCTTTGCGTTGCGGGCCGTCCGAGCCGTCAACCGACTTCCGGGCGCGTGTCAATTCACGTTCGATGGCCGGGATGACGTTCTTTCTGAGGAACGCCGCTTCATCCGCGAGACTTTGCAACCGCCGAATCGCGGCATTCTGCAAATCACGGATGGCGGGATCTTCCTGAGTGCCGTTCTGCTGAAACTCTTTCAACAATTGATTCACGCGAGCTTCGAAACCGTCGGCCGGATTCGTCATACGTGTGGCGATTTGACGCTGATCCAATTCAATGCGTTTCAGCATGTCGATGTCTTCGGGACGCAACGCGCCGACATTTTTCAACTGCAAGAGCAAATCATTGACATGCTCGTTCGACCGCGTTTGCGTGCGAGCGATCGTGTCAAGTTCATCCAGAAGTTCCGCCTGCCGTCCGGCCAGTTCGTCAATTTTTTCTTCGACGGATACAACGATCAGCGTCCGCGAAATGCTGCGGCCCACGTGATCGGGCACCAGATCGCAATCGTCGGCCGCTTCGGCGTGAAATACGATCCGCATTCCCTGATACAGATTCAGTTGTGACAACTGCCAAACGTAATCACGAGTCAATTCAAGCGGACGGCCGGAACCATCGAACAGCACCATCGCGTTGTCGGCCGAGGTCGGACCTTCCGCCAGACGAAAGCGAACTTGCAGCGACTTGATGCCCAAGTCATCGCTCGCCACGACTCGTAAAGGCACGTTGGCGTCGGCCGTCACCTGCAGGTCGGATGATGGTTGCTCGAAGTAGACCGTCGGGACTCGATCGGCGATCCCCCGAATCTCAAACCGCGGCGCGACGGAATTCTGGAATCCCTGTTGGTCGGTGAATGCAAACCAATAAGAGGAAACGCCCGGCTCGGCGATTTCGAACTCGGCCGTCACGGCCAATCCCTCACCCGTCACCTTCAGCGATACCGGCGGCTTGTCCTTCAGCCGTAACGTCGCCGACTTCAGCGGTTTGTTGACCTTCGCATCGATTCGCACTTTGGTTCCGACCAATCCGCGGATATGCCCAACTCCGTCCGCCAGTATTTTCCGTGGACGCTTGGAATATGCGGGCGGATCGAGTTTGACCTTCATTTCCGCGATCTCCGGCGGTGGGATCGCCTCGACCTTAAACCAAGGCATTTCGTCGTCATCGCCCCCGACCGCGCGGAATTCCAACGCACTGTCGATCACTCGTGAAACGCCCGCTAGTTCTCGCGACTGGCCTTGGTCATCGACCAGCGTCGTTTTCTGAAGAGATTCGCGAGTGACCTTGCCGTTTTCGCCTCGGTATTCCATCGCCACGTCGCGTGGCAGTTTCCCGTTTGTGTTCTCGACAAACAGTTCCAGAGTGTCGCCGCGCGCGATGCACAATGGCTCGTCCGCATCGATTTCGACGGGCATCAGATCGGCGCCGACCAATCGCAGCACGGTCGACCGCGGCCAGGGGCTGTCGGAAAACGGGAAAATCAGACGGTTCAACGCAGTCGCCGATTCCAGTTGATTCAGCCCCACAATCGCCGCGACAACAACACAAACGCACAATGCCGCCGTTGCAATCCGAACAACTTCGCGCGTGTCGACAATGTCTGACAAATCGACGCTGCTGAGTTCTTTCAAAGTGCCGTCGATGACACGCTGCTGCATCGCCGGAGAACCGAGCCGCGCGTCGCGTTCCGCATGCAAAAACTGAACGGTGCTGGCCAAGCTGTCTTTGAAACCGGGATACCGCTGTTCGATCCGCAGCGCCAAGTCAATGTTCGACATTGGCCCCAGCAGCGGCCCGAGCAAGAATCGCCAGGCAATCCAACCTGCCGTTCCAAGGATTCCCAATCCCAGGATCAGCCGCACGCCCGAGTCGTCCAAGTGAATCAGCCAATCGGCGATTCCAACGGCCAGCACAACGGTAAACACAACGGCAACCAGCCAGCTAAGCCCGTAAATCCACAGCACGCGACGGACTCGGCCGCGGATCTGATCGAGTTGATTGTTGAGCGAGGTTGCCATTGAATCATCATACCAGTCGCCAACGCTTGCGCAAAACCCATTCTGTTGCGAGCAGGAAGACGACCAACAGCAAGACGTCCCATCGATTCCACAACGGAATCGACTCGTCGGACTTCAGTGAGACAGGATGCCCCGCCGGGATTTGTTTTGGCAACCGATCGACGCCGGCCAACGAGTAATAACGGCCGCGAGTCAACTTGGCCGTCCGCGTCAATTCGGCTTTGTCGAGCCCCCGTTTCTGAAGCTCTCGCTGAGGAGCCTCGACACGAAAATCGATGGCGGGCGGCGCTTCCTTGAAAGCGGGCTCGGAAACCCAAGCGTGATAGGCTCCTTCAACCGCATTGCGAAATTGGCCCTCGAAAACGGTCGGCGCCTGTGCCAACGGAATCAATGAAACGGCGCGCTGAGCCCCGCCACGACGTTCGACGACGACGGTGACTTTTCCTCCATCCGAAGGAACCTGACGCTCGTCGAGAAATCGAACACGCAAGGAAACAACGTCGCCACCACGATAAATTTGCCGGTCCGACATCAATTCGGCGGTGCGTGATTGGCCCAACAATCGCGACCGGCTGAGGTAACGAATTACCTGGACCCAATAGCGTCCGTAATAACGGTCTTCGTTACGAAACCGCCAACGCCACAATTCATCGGTCGCATGAAATACAATTTTGCCGGCGCCGAAACGACGCATGCAGATGACGGGCAGCTTGCCCTTCCGCGCCGACCGAGAAGGATGCTCGACAAACACCGTCGTGCCCGGTTTCATTCGCGGTGCCGCGACCATCCAAAACATTCCCGGTAATCGGCGCCAAATGTCGATGCTTGCCTCCTCGTCATCGGCAAACCGAAAGATCATCGTTCCCTTTCGTCCCGCCGGAGTCAGCACGGGGTTGAATGCTTCGTCAAGCGGGATTTCCGGGGGCGGATATTTGGCGTCTTCCAAATCGATCGGCAGCAATTCATCCAGCGGCGTGCCGCGATAGGAAATCGGGTTGTAGTTCTCACCGGCGATGAAAATCAGACCGCCGCCCTGCTCGCTGACGAAATGTCGCAGGTTGTCGAAGATACCGGCACTCATGAAACGAGGATTCAGGTCGCCAAAGATGACGACGTCGAATTCGGCCAGTTGTTCGCGGCTGACGGGAAATCGTCCCTTCAACATCGCGGCCGTGTCGTCTTGATCAGTATATTCGGGATCGGCGTCCTGAAGTACGGTTTGAACTTCGATCGTCTTTTCCCGTTCGAGCAACAGTTTTAGTTCCCGATATTCCCACCGGGGAAACAGGTCGGCCAATAGAACGCGAATCCTGCCTTCCCGCACACTGACATGCCGCGTCTCGCTGTTGTTGTTCGCATTCAATTCCGTCGGCAGCGGCTTGACCTCAAGTACATAATCGTATTCTCCCGGAGAAGGCGGCGTGTAAGTGATCTCAATGTCAGACGCCCGTCCGTCAGCCACGACAAGAATCGAACGGCTTGCCAGGACTTCTTGCGAAGACTGCTCGCGTAAGATCACATCCACTTGTTCGCCCTCGAATCCGAACCCTTTCAGTTTCGCCGAAAACGAAATGGGATCGTCAACAAACGCCACTTCATCAACAAGCGCATCGTAAATCTGCAAGTCGCGCGCCGGCTGCTCGGAACCGATGCCGACCGTGTAGATCGGCACGAGTTTTCGACGAGCCAACTCGGCCGAAGACGTCAGCCGGTCGGCGTCGCCGGTTGTCGTGATTCCGTCGGTAAAAATGATGATGGCCGACGGCGGACTGCCACGAAAATCGTTCAGCACTTTGAGCACCGCGGGACCCGGACGCGTTTCACTGCCGTCCGCTTTCAACGCATTCAAATCGGCCACCAATGCACCCAAACCGTCACCGGCGACGTACTCGCTGTTGCCCACCGGAACCGCCGTTTCCGAAAATCGATAAACTCGAAGCTTGTGTTTTTTGTTGAGACGTTTCAGAAATTGCGCTTCGTTTCGAGTCAACACGGTTTTGACCATATCAAGCCGCGTCCCCGTCCCTGTTGGCTTGCCAGTCAGCTCGACGGCCGCCTTGCGCAATGACTTTTCCGTATAGTCGTCTTCCAATCCCATGCTGGCCGAATCGTCGATCAAGACCGCGACAAACGGCAGCCCGGTCCACTCGATCGCCAACGTCAATTGCGACATCAGCACAACCACTAAGAAGACGGTCGACAGCCGCAGCAAGATCAACGTCGCACGCGCAAACAGCGGCAAGTTGCGGGAATCACGGAAGTAGACGTAGACGACGTAAGCTATCGTGAAAAGCAACACAATCAGCAGAGCCCATTGCGGCATCCAGGCCGGCCAAGGCGTCTCGGCCGACAAACGCCACGCCGTCCCCTGCCCCGGTTCAGCCGGTGAGACGCCGAAATACCATTCAATGCTGTGACGCAACCATTCCATGTTGTTATTGGCGTGGGATTCGTTTTTACCCGAGTCAAACCGCGTCGATGCCAAACATCATCCACGAGCGAATGCCGTTGTCAGCGGCTTCTGCATTCAAAACAAAGTATACGAACAACGCAAACCGCTGTCGTGCGTAGGGTTATGCCGGGACCATTTTGTCTTGTCGACGTCTGCCCCGGGAATTGTCACTCACGAAGCAACTTGAGCCGGACATTTCACATGGCCCGTGTGGCAACGAAACCGCAAACCGGACGGGATTCTACCAGGATTGTCGCGTACCTCGCGCTCCTCTCGTTACCGGCGCTCTCGTTCCCAAGCTCCGCTTGGGAACGCAATCCCGCCAAGCTCTACTTGGCACGTCGTGCCCTTCAGCATTGATGAGTCAGTGCAGTACGTCTCGCGAGCCGAGCGAGACACAAGACAGATCGCCGCATACTGATGCGTGCCAAGCTGGCGGCGCGAGCCGATTGATCGCCCAGTCTTAAAACCGAATCCGTGAGCTTGTGCTCACTTGAGGATGAAGATGCCTCGCGATTGATCCCCTGCCCGGGCTCCCAATCACAACGTAGCGATCGCGTGGTCACGGAGATCCCCTCGGCTTACTTTTCTTTTGGCGTCTGCTCTGGTGAAGTGTTACGATGGTGCGTGCTGAGAACGAAGGCGTACGGTTTCTGTAACGCGATTTCGTTCATGAGACTGCGTTTGCGAAAAACCAATCGCCGCGACGACTGCTGCCGGCTTGAGCCAGTGAATCGCGGAAACGCACTCGATGAATCGCCGGCTCAAAGCGGAAACTCCAAGAGAGACTTCATATGCTTCCCGATGCAAACCGGATGAATCCAAGTCGAGAAGCCCGGCTAAAGCCGGCTCGAAGTCTGCGATCATCCCGGTTCCAGCTCCACCAGCTAAAGCTGGTGGCAAAGAACAAGTCGGCTGAAGCCGACCCGAGTAAGTCCCTATCGAATCGGCAGTTTGATCGACGATTACATTCGAAATTCGGAACCGGGTTGGCGTGTTTGTGTTCGAATGCGGCGTCCGCCGAGTCCTCGCAAGTTCCGCCCCCAAAGCATGAGCCGAGGGGAACCAAGCCTGAGCACTTTCTATGGAAAATCGGCTCGCGGACGTTGGCAGCTTTCTGTACGCAGCCTAGACGATTATCAACGGGCGGGTTTTTTGCACAAATGGTCATTATTCGTCAAACGCCGCGACGAGCCGGGCCGCTTAGGAGAGCCAGGCACGGGAAAGGCGAACACGGGAAAGGCGGGCGCGAAGGCGGGCTCACGAAAGACGGTCACAGGAAAGGCGGGCTCGCAATGATCGATCAATCAAATTTGACAATGATGAGTCCCGGAGGGACGGCATCGAATAGCCTGGGGCGTATGCCCCAGGAGAGCGGTGGGTTTTGCGAACAAGCAGCCCCGGAGGGGCGACATCGTTTCGGAATTGCAGCACGGAACTCATGCCGCCCCTCCGGGGCT
>CAUZVF010000021.1:0-16643 GCA_963582955.1 Planctomycetota bacterium | reverse complement strand
CGGCATCGGTAGTATTACGAATAGCCGGATTACTGAAAGGACTTCCAACCGCCCAACCGGTGTTGGCATCGCCAAAAATGACCCCTCGCAAGGTTTCCGTCGTGCCGCTGGTTTGAGCAGTCCAGGTCGTACCACTGTCCGTCGTGGTGAGAATCGTCCCGCCATTTCCAACGGCAAAGACAATTTCGGCAGCTTGAGCCGGGACGGCAACGCTCAGAAGAAGAATCAGCGGAGAGAGTAGGTATTTCGAAGGCATTTCGAGATCCGTCCGTAAAGGAGAGAGGGTATTTTCTCAACATGCCGTCAATTCCGCAAAAACTGTTCCGATCAGCGACGTCACGCTTGGAACACCGCTTCTATCTCCGGATGAGGTGCAAGGGAGCGAAGACACGAACGTTTCCTGTGCCTGACAGAGTGGTCAAATGTGTAAATCTTTCGCGATCGAGGTCCGATCATAGGGATTATGAGGAATATCGTGGTTCGAGTCATTGCCTCGAAAAATCCGGAAAATCTGTTTGTCCGGTTCTGGTGATGATGGGTTGTGTTAATTGATCCGAACATAAGCGAAATCGGAACGTGCGAGGCAATTGACAACAACTCGTTTTCTGATTTCTCAATCTGTCGGCCTCGGCACGCTTCATCCTCGTTTCATCAAGCCGCTTTGCTGGATCCAGGTGGTCCTAGCGGACACGTGACGATCGCAAGAGACGACGCGAGTACAAATTCTGAACAGAATTCCTCGCGCTTCATCGAGGAAAACACCGGACATGTCTTTCCGCCGCAAATGTGGCGTCGCACGAACGAGTGGTTTACCCGGCATTTGAGGTCATGAGCCACCGCCGTTCCGGGATTTGGCACCGGCATTCACTACCAACTGTTCGAGAACTTCGAATGGTTGCGCTCCAACAACACATTGCTCACCAATGACAAAGGCCGGGACGCCCGTCAATCCAATCTCGCGAGATTGTCGCCAGTCGGCGTCAACGGCTTGCTTTTGCGATCTCGATTCAAGGACAGACCGGGCGTCGTCCGTCGGAAGGCCAATCCGGGCAGCGATCGAAACCAGTTCGTCAACTTCCGCGAGATTAATCTGATCGACAAAATAAGCCCGAAACAGCGCATCATGGATTGCGTAGCCACCGGGTTGCGATTCCGCCCATTTTGCAAGTTCCTGGGCGAGCCGGCTGTTGTACGTCATCGTTCGAGTGCCATACGGCAGTCCTTCGTCATTCATCAACCCAACCATCTTGGCTTGTGACGCTGCGATGTCGATGTTGCGGCCAGCGAACAGTGCCTCCAGTGTCATGCCTTCGTCCGGTGTATCCGGGTGAAGCGGATAATGGACGAAGCGAACCTCGATATCGTACTTTTCCCACAGCTTTTCAATACGCACGGTACTGAGATAGCACCACGGTCAGATGTAGTCGGAATAGACGTCGAGTGTCGGGGTTTGATTCATTGTTGTCTCTCTTTGCGACTTTGGAATTCCGATGAGATGCTGCTGCCGCGAACCCCCTTTTCTTGAGATCCGAGTCGTGTTCTTCGAGGTCGTGGTTTAGATAATTTATGGCGAGATCGCCATCGATTATCACTTTCGGTTTTGATGGTAAACATTTTCAACTCAGAATCTGAGCAAGAACAATTTCCCAATTTGATTCGCTTCGTTTAACGGCAAGCCGAAGGCGACTGCGCGCGTGGAATCCAGTTCACACTACGAAACGCAGTCGTCGACCAACCTCCGGTCGGTGCCCGCTTGCCGTTAACCAACGCAGTCGCCTTCGGCTTGCCGTTAAACAAGGACGTCACTGCTTCACACGTTTTAACCATACGTCTGAATTGCTTGCAGCAGGGCCTTGATGTAACCGTACGAAAACGCGAATCCCTGCAATCCGCCGGGATCGTCGTCGTGTTTGGGAACGTGGTCGGGCATGACCATGTATTCGTAGTCCACTTCGTAAAGTGTGCGGGCCACTTGCAGCATGTCGATCTCGCCCTCGTCGAGATGCAATTCCTGAAAATCATCACGTCCGCCGCGGATGTTGCGAAAATGGATGTTAAAAATCTTTTTCCGCTCACCGAAATACCGGATCACGTCGTGGATTTCTCGGTTGGGCTCGTCGAGCATCTCGGCCACGCAGCCCAAACACAAGTTGAGACCGTGGAATGGACTCTCTTGGATCGAGACGAATTTCTTTAGCCCTTCGACGGTCCCCAGGACGCGGTAGATTCCTTGAAATCCTTCCGGGGGTACTCCAGGATCGTGTGGATGGCAGGCAAACCGAATCTTGTATTCGTTGCAAACGGGAATAACGCGATCAAGAAAGTAGGTGATGCGTTCCCAGGCAATGTCCTCGGTCACGCGGCCCGCGCGCGTCGACGGCGGATCGGCGGTCGCTGCCGAGTATTTCCACGTGCTGTAAGTCGTGCCGCCACGGCCGGGAGTGCGTTCGATCCGCAGGACTCCCAGCAGGCTCATGTTGTACTTGATCGACGGAATGCCGGCCTTGGCACAGCCTTCGATCATTTTCTGGACATGCTCGATGTCGCGGTCACGCTCGGGACTTTCGCCGAGCATGATCGCTCCCTGTTTCTCGCGGTCAATGTGACTGGACTCCAAAAACGGAAGCGCCACGATGTCGAGTGTTATCGCGTTTTCCTCGCACAGTTCTCGCGTCTGAACCAATTCTTCAACGGTCCAATAACCACGCTCACCGGGATCCGGCGGATATCCGCAGATGTGGTCAACACCATGCCGCTTGATGAACTGCAACATTTTCTTGTTGGTGGGACGTCGCTGGGTGCCGACGTACATCTTGACTGGCATGCGTGCCGTCTTGGCCGCCGATTGCGGCTTCGACTCGACGGAACATCCCACGGCTGCGGCGGACGAAGCGGACACTGCGAGAAAATGCCGACGATCCATCAGACTACCTCACTGTTTGAAAACGGCCGGACCTTACAGGATACAGTTCTTGCTGGAGCAAACAGATCCTAACCCGAAAAGATCGCGACGAAAATCGTTAACGACATCTGGGTAGTGGGGTCTTTTGAAAGTGAGCGGAATGGCGCTAGCCCGGATTATTCAAGAGTTTGATTACTCTGACCGTAATGCCTTTTTACAACTGCGGGTTACGGCTATCTTGCCCAAAACACCGCGCAAATTCGGTCGGGGATGACAACGCAGAGGAACGAAGAGCGCAAAGAAAGGAATCTCTGCGTTCTTCGCTCCTCTGCGTTGCCGATTCATCTTGGCCATAGGGGTTCGCGAATAATCCGGGCTAGCCACCAGTGATACGGCAAAACGCGAAGAAACCGGTGGCTAGCGCCTTGCCGCTCACAGTTGCAAAGCAGTGAAAAGACCTCACTACCGACATCTGTCAGTCCCCGGCAACACGAACTTGACATGATCACGTCTGACCTGAAGAAACTGAAAGAAATCCGCCGCCGACTGTCGAGCCTGTCGTAGTCTATGTTTGGATGGCACTTTATCGTGGCTTTATGGTGACGGCATTATCGACGGTGGATGAGTTGCAGCACATTTCGCTTCTAGGTACTCATGTATTTCATTAATTTCGTGCGAGGACCAGAAACATCTCCACCTCCAAAGGAGGCTTACATGTCTGCTCGACGAGTTGCGACGACGATGTTTGTATTTGTTCTGTTGGCATTGGCGGCGACGGGGATTGCCAAAGAGCCAACCACGAAGAAACTTCGACAGCCCAAAGGGCATCATCATCACGTGGAATTTACGATCCGCAGCGTGGCCGACGGCCAGTGGTCGGATGCGAAGATCTGGAAGCCCGCGCGAGTTCCCGGCCAGGGCGACCGGGTGTTGGTCAGCCGCAAAACTCGCGTCGTTTACGATGCCAACAGCAAAGACGTCATCCGCTTGCTGCAGGTTGTCGGTACTCTGAGCTTTGCGCGCGATCGCGATACATCACTCAACGTTGCGGTCCTGAAAGTGCAGAATAGCGCGACATGCAGCGAACATGGTTTTGCCTGCGACTTCGAGGGCGTCAACTTTGCCGGCGAACCGCAAGGGCCGCGAGTTGGTTCGATGCCGACGTTGGAAGTCGGTACGCCAGAAGCGCCGATTCCTGCCGAACATACGGCAAGGATCCGGCTGCACTATTTGAAAGGACTTGATCGCGACGATGCGCCGGCGCTGGTGTGTTGCTCGGCCCGTATGGAATTGCATGGTGCACCACTGAGCCGAACCTGGGTCAAACTCGGCAGCAATGCCAAGCCCGGCGATGCGAAAATTTCGATTGCCGAACCTGTGACTGGCTGGAGCGTGGGCGACGAAGTGATCGTGACCGCTTCGAAGCATCAATCTCGCAACAGGACGTTTCGCAACAATCCCGATTCCGTGAGCACCGAAGAGCGACGCATCGCGCGCATCGACGGAACGACGATCGAATTGGACAAACCGCTGGAATACGAACATTTCGGCTCGGGCGAATTCCGCAGCGAGATTGCCAACCTGTCACGAAACGTCATCATCGAAAGTGCCGACCCGAACGGAATTCGCGGACACACCTTATTTCACGCTTATAGCCAAGGCGGCATCAGTTATGCCCGTTTCGCTCATCTGGGAAAGGAAGGTGTCTTGGGCCGCTACTCGATCCATTTTCATCTGGTTGGCGACACGATGCGTGGCAGCCAAGTGCTGGGCGCGGCGATTGTCGATTCGCACAATCGCTGGGTCACGATTCACGGTACCGAATACCTGGTCGTTCGCGATTGCGTTGGCTACCAAAGTGTGGGGCATGGCTACTTCCTAGAGGACGGCACCGAGGTCAACAACTTGTTGGACCATAACCTCGGCGTGCAGGCCTACCGAGGAAAACGGCTGCCGAAACAGGTTTTGCCGTTCGATCCCAACGATGGCGCCGCATTCTGGTGGGCTAACGGGCAGAACACCCTCGTGAGAAACGTCACTTGCGAGAACGACGAATATGGTTACCGGTACGACAGCCAGAAACGCAGCAATTTCGATAGCAATTTGTCAGTCCGCATGCCGGACGGCGAGTACCGCACTGTCGACATCCGGACAATTCCGATCACGCGTTTTTCTAACAACGAATCGCACACCGAAGGACTGTACTCGATGGCTTTGGCGGGAACGGACGGCGTCGGACCCGATACTCGGCATCCTCATCGTCTTAGCGACTTGAAATTCTGGCAGACCCACTACGCGTTGCGAGCACAATTGCCGACGATGTTGATCGAGAACGTCAAGATCGATCACGGAGCGTATGGAATCTATCGACCGTGGTTTGAGAATCACGTTTACCGCAATCTAAGTATCGCATCCACGAACACCGAACCGTTCAACCGGGGATTGGATGACCGCAGTCTGCAACACGGCAAAATTACCGTCGACGGGCTGACGTTTTCGGGTTTGGGATACGGCGGGCAGATGCCGCTGATTCAGATGAGTGCGAACAATGCCAGCGGCGACGCCGAGTCGCACTTTCGCAACGTCAAGGTTTTGGGACGCAAGCGCGACGACCGATGGCCGCTGATCAACCTCGGCGGCGGACCGCGACTTAAACCGAGTACGCCGAAAGGCGTCCCCATCTATCTGCACGACTTTCACGGTAAAGGCCGGCATGCCAAAGTTGTTAGCACTCGCGCTCAGGATTTATTGAACGACGGCAACAAGTACAAGTCGCACCCGCCGCTTACGGGCAACGAGTCGGTAGCGGCCGAGGTTTCTGACGTCGAATTTCCAAAGCTGCTCGATCCCGTCGACGATCTGCCTCCTTCAACCATCGTGACATCCATCGGTCACAAAGATGGAAAACTGATCGTGCAAGGCGTGTCGCATGACAATGGCGAGATCGACTCGGTCGCCGTCAATGGACGTCCGGCGAAGACCGAGCCAACGACGGCAGGTGTGGTTGACTGGAAGATTGAACTCAACACACCGAAGGACGGAAAGGTGGTCGCGTTCGCGACCGATCGAGCCGGCAACATCGAACAAACGCCGCACCGTCTTAAGTTTGATCGAACGCGGTAGGCAGGTGTTGGTGACTGGAGTTTCTGTTGCGGCATCCCAAACTTAGGCATCAGGAGGCAACTAATTTAGTGAGTGGACTTTTTGCGCGAAAGTCGCGTGTCCGCTGTAGCATGGGTCCCCGGCCCGTGAGCTGACACGAGCCGGGGGCTCATGCTACTTTGATGCATCTTTCTGTGACAACTACCTCATGCTTTGTCGGATTCCTTTTGTCCGGTAAACCAACCCGAAACCGTTTTCCACCCGCGTACGATGGCCTTTCCGGTGACGACTTCTTCGGTCCATGTCGGCCGGTCGTCCGAGAAGTTGTTCCACACGGCTTCGACGTACGGAGCCGAAGTGTCGCGGACAGTTTCGAAAAGGCCCTGCTCGTGAATTGTCTTCAGCGAAGTGACATAGTGATCGATGACATGCCGGTTGAACAATCCACCGACGACTTGAATCCCCGTCAATGCTCCCTGGGAAACAGTATTCAGCTTGCCGAGAGTATTCATTGCCAGTGCTCCGGAAACGCCCAGCAAGCTGACATCGTCACGCGCCGCGATCCCCTTCATTTCGTCCCAGTATTGTCGTAACTCGGCTTCCGGCATCAGGCTGGCGTAGTCGGCTGAGTTCAGTGCCGCACGCGTTTCGTTGAGCGTTTCCCGCAGTTGATCGACGGAAAGCGGCGGCGTATCGAACAGACTGGCCGCGTTACCCGACGCATCTTGGATCGCTTCGAGCACATCGTCAACTTGATGGATGGTTGACGAATCATCAATCAGCCCTTGTTGTTCCAATTCCTTGGCAAGCTCGCGGACATAGCTTTTCGTCCCGTAAGCCACGTCGCTGACAATCGCCAGAATCCACAACGGCGAGACGTGCAGCGTCGCCATGCCGGCCAAGTCGACGAAGTTTCCAACCGCCTTTCGGGCCATGAAATCGTCGCCAGTGGTTTCGCTCTCTGATTTCGATTCAACGCCGCCGACGTTTTCGATGAGAAATGACAACGAATTCCGCACGACAATCTGATAGGTCTTTGCACTTTGAAACGACTGCGGCACCAACAGCGACGCGGCTTCGAATGCCGCGCCTGCCGCCATGCCGACCGTGCTGCGGACAATCCGCTCGGGCAACGACAGGCTGTAGAGCATCAGTTGTTGTAACGCGCCACGATTTTCAGGACGAAATTCTTCGCCCACATCGAGCCATACGCCGTTGCAGTCGGAACAACGGTCAATCGTTATTTCTCCCAGAAGCATGGCCGACATTTCGGTCTGACAGACGGGGCAATTCAACCGCTCGTGATCAGACGTGGCGTCAGCAGCCTCTTCAAGAAACTGCGACTTAACCGCGGTACCATCAACGAACTGCCCGCCGCACTGCTCGCAGGCAAGTGCTTCCGTTTCCGAATTCGTGACGAGCGAAACTTGACAGCGAGGGCATTGGCCTGTGGTTGTCATGACTGAAACCGACTACTCTGAAGAATCGCCATTCGGATCATCGACAGCCTTCTCGGACGTCGATACAGCCAGCCGGTAAATGGATGACAGTTCTTCCGGCTTTGTCACACACGTATACAAATCGTGTAGCAAGCCATCCGCCAGACTGTAAATCCAGCCGTGAACGGCGAATTCCTGACTGCCACGGATGTCTCAGTGAAAGACTAAAAGCCAATTGCCAGCTCACGCGAATTGGGCGTGAATTCGAATTCTATTCGGCTTGGCAACATTAACAACTCAAAACACGCCCTACGCGGCCGCGTCCTGGCTTGAGTCACTCGAAGGCGTGGGGCCGATTTGTTTTGTGCCCTTTTTGTGGCGAGCCTTCATGTCGAAGAGGCCGAAGATCTCGGCGGCGTTCAGGCTCAGCGAGACGTTGGTGTCGTCGCCGTCACCCAGAATCGCCTTGAACAGCTCACGTTTTTGTTGCAGGACCAGATCAATCCGCTCTTCGATCGTGTTCTTCGAGATGAACTTGGTGACGAAGACGGGATTCTTTTGGCCGATTCGGTGGGCGCGGTTGATGGCTTGGTCTTCGACGGCCGGGTTCCACCAGCGGTCGAAAAGAAAGACGTATCCGGCAAACTGAAGGTTCAATCCAACAGCACCCGTGCCGTAACTCATCAGCAGCAGATGACTGTCGGGATCTTCCTTGAATTGTTGCAGAATCGGTTCGCGTTTTTTCGTGGGAACTCCGCCATGATAAACCAGTGTTCCGAATTGCTTCAGCCGTTCGTCAAGCCAATCGATACAGCGCGTCCATTGGCTAAACAGTATTGCCTTGCCACCGCTGGAAGAGATTTCCTCCATGTGGGCCGTCAGCCGATCTAATTTGGCACTCTCGCCGGTCAGCGGATCGAAGTTCGTAATCTGCTTCAGACGCAGGACTAATTCGAAGACGTGTTGAATCGAGATTTCGTCGCCCATGTCGTTCAGTTGGATGATGCCTTCCTTTTCGGCGATCTGATAGGCGTATTGTTGCGCCGGGGCCAAGTCGAGGTATTCGTCACGATCCAACCGGGGCGGCAGGTCGGTCATCACCAAGTCTTTCGTGCGCCGCAAAATGTAATCGTTCGCCAGGCGTTTCAATTGCCGCAAGTCGGGTGTTCCGCGAGGTGGGACGACCTCCAGGAACTCGAACAACGACGCCAATTCTTCCGGCCGGTTTTCGATCGGAGTTCCCGTCAATGCCCACGACCGTTTGCGTTCCAGAGAACGTGCCGTTTGCGCCGTGCTGGACTCGCGGTTCTTGATGCGTTGGGCTTCGTCTAAAACGACGAGATCGAATTTCGGACGCTCGTCTTCTTCGAAGGCATCGAAGTCGCGTGCCATCAATTCGTAGTTGGCAATCAAGACCGGCGCCGTCGGCATTGTCCAGATGATTCTACGCCGAGCCGCATTTCCCTCGACCGTGACGACAGGAATCTCTTCAGCCCACATTTGAAACTCGCGCCGCCAGTTGGGGATTAACGGCTTTGGGCAGATGAGCAGGATTCGGCGAAGGTGACCGGCACGCAGTAGCAGGCGGATGGCCGTGATGGCCTGCATTGTCTTGCCGAGCCCCATTTCGTCGGCGAGCAGCGCCGAGCCCTTCGAGAACAACCAGGCGATGCCTTCGTACTGGAAAGCAAACGGCTCGAATGGCATGATCAGTTCTTGTCCCGACAGCATCGCTTCGAGCGGTGCCTGCAAGACGTAGAACAAGCGGTCTTCAATTGACAGTGTTGAATCAGGGGGTTTCAACCGGGTCGCAGTTCTCTCTCGCTTTGTTCCGCCGTCAGGCTTGGACTGCGGCAAATCCTTGACGGCATGCAATTCCGCCGAACTCTCGTTGGATTCGTCCTTGGGCGGGGGCGGCGGCGGCAAGAATTCGATGCCTTCGGGAAACGTCAGTCCCAGTGTTTGAACTTTGGCCCAATGCGGTTTCCAGGACGGGACGTATCGAATTCGATCGAGTAAGTCCGCGGACTCGCATTCCACTCGCGGCGACCGTTTCAGCGCGCTGTTCATCCCTGAAGCATAGATGCCCGCCGTCAGGCTCAATGAAATCGACTGAGTCGGCGGTCGCGGAATTACGGGCGTTTTCGGCTGTTCGTGGTTGATGGCTGAGTCCACGGCTGCTGCAATCCATTCAATGGGACGCCACGAAAAACACGAAGCACACGAGATCAATCAGGCCGCCGCCAACGAGATTGTTTCTTGTAGTGCCATGCGCACACGTTCCAGCGGTTCGGCCAAGTCGGCGTGGCTCAGCATTGATGCGATTTGCTCGGCAATCATTTCATGATCTGACAAGAATGAACTGTGCGCCCGAAACGTCTGCTGTCCGATCGTCACGGAATCGTCGGTTTCTGATTCTTCAACGATGCAAAACATCGGTGTCGAGACATGATTGCGTAGGTCAAGGATTTCCGTCCGGTCGGTCAGGATCAACTCGGGTTTGACCCCGACTTTTTCGACAAGCGTACGGGCGATCAATTCCCCCATGATGAATGGGACCAACGTTGGCCCGTAAAGAATCTGCTGCGTGCGATTGGGCTTGACCGGAGTCGTGCATTGAAACTCCAGCGGGCGTCCGAATTGGTTTGTCACCAATAGGCCCGCGACGTATCCCTTTTCACGGCCACCGATCGCCGTCAGAAATCCGAGTTTCAACTTATCGTTCCTACTGCCGACTGACATGACGTTGCGTTCCTGGTGTCCGCTCGAAGAAATGAGGGTCTCTGAGAATTTGATCGACGCATCGACTACGCAAGCTTGAAGATTCAACCGGATGGCCGAACGCAGTCATTAGCCCGAAGAATCCACTTAGGATACCCAGTCTTCCACGCCTTGATTAAAGTCGAGGAATCGTGCCTCAATATGTAAACACAACCTTCATTTTCATATTCTTGCCACTTGATATTCTTGCCAAGATTGTCAGAGAGTTTACAGGGCAAGAAGATGTGATCCGCAAGATTCAAGAATCCTCTAATCATCCCAGACGATGACGCATCCTGACGAATTCACTCGCAGTGAGATCGAGGCTTCGCAATCCGAACGTCTGCGTGGTCTTCTTGCGCAAATCGTTCCGGGCAACCAGTTTTGGACACGCAAGTACCAGGACGCTGAGGTCGATGCTTCATCAATCCGCGGCATTCAGGATTTAGAAACGTTACCACTCGTCGGTAAGAGCGAACTCGTTGAAGATCATCGTCAAAATACACCGTACGGCAGTAATTTGACGTTCCCGGTCGCGGACTATTCCCGCATGCATCAAACATCCGGGACGACTGGGTCGCCAATGCGTTGTTTGGATACTCCGGCCAGTTGGGACTGGTTCATGGAGTGCTGGGACCAAATCTATCGGATCATCGGATTGCGTACCGACGACCGTGTTTGTTTTCCATTTTCGTTCGGGCCGTTTATCGGCTTTTGGGCGGCATTCGAAGGAGCGAACCGGTTGGGCAACCTATGTCTGGCCGGCGGTGGCATGACGAGTCAGGCGCGGCTAACGTTGATCGAAGATAATCAAGCAACCGTCGTGTGTTGCACACCGACCTACGCCTTGCGACTGGCCGAGGTTGCCAAGTCGGAAGGCATCGACCTCGCCAAGAGTTCCGTCCGAGCGTTGGTGGTCGCCGGCGAACCGGGTGGATCGATCCCGGCCACTCGGGAACGGATCGAGCATGAATGGGGCGCCCGACTGTTCGACCATTGGGGCATGACCGAAATCGGTTCATTGGCCATCGAATGCGTCGAGAGTCCCGGTAACCTGCACGTCCTTGAAACCGAGTGCATTCCTGAGATCGTCGATCCCGAAACCGGCGACCGCATCGACACACGGATTGAAGATGAGACAATCCAAGGCGAATTAGTGATCACCAACCTTGGCCGAGTTGGCTCGCCGTTGATTCGTTATCGTACCGGTGATCTTGTTCAAGCCAATCGAAAACCGTGCGAATGCGGCCGTGAGTCAATGCGATTGATGGGCGGAATTCTGGGCCGGTCGGATGACATGGTCACAATCCGGGGCAACAACGTATTTCCGTCAAGTCTGGAAGCTATTCTGCGCGAGTTCGACGCCATTGAAGAGTTCCGCATTGAAGTGCGAATCGTGCGTTCGATGCAGCACATGAAAATCGAAATCGAGCCGGCGGCGGCGATCGGTCCGGACACCATTCGAGAACTGGTCACGTCCGTCGAACGATCAATCAAAGACCGCCTTAACTTTCAAGCGGAAGTCGTTGCCGTTGAATCCGATAGTTTGCCGCGGTTTGAACTTAAAGGGCGGCGGTTCTTTCGACTGTCTTAGCGCGATGCCACGCGGACGTAGGTCTCGCGAGCCGGTTCAATGGGATTGTACTTGCAATGCGTTTTCGGCCTATGCAACCGAAGGCTGCGATGCGAAAGAGTTTGGTCTCAGGTTCTCGGTATCCGTGCGATCAAGTCGGTGACTCGTTCCTGCTGTACATTGCCCGAGTATCGAACGGAGGCATACTCGCGGTACCAGGTTGCCAGTGGATTCGGTTCAATTCTGTTGGCGAATTGGTTCAGTGTTTCGCCGGGATGTCGTACGAGTTTTGATTTGACCAGTTTGGCGTCCATCTGTTCGAGTAATCGGTGCAATTGGCGAAATTCGGGTTTCTGACGAATTCGGGCGCGTCGACGTTTTCGCCAATAGAGTACCGCGATTCGAATCGCGAGTATCACCGCGACCAATACAATCACGGGCCAACTTAGCAGAAGTTTTGCCATCAACGACGCGAGTACCGGGATTCCTCCCTCTTGCAGAGAGACCAACGTCATGCGGGCGCGATCTTTGATTGATTCCCACCATTGCGATGTATTGGACGTGACTTCTCCGTCCGGAATTCCCGCGCTGGGTGTTGATTCGACAGTGATCCAGCCAGACTTTTCGTCGTATGCTTCGACCCATGCGTGAGCGTCGCGGTTGCGGGCGACCCAATAATTGCCGTAACGGTTTTTCTCGGCCGCGACGAATCCCGTGACGTATCGGCAAGGCACACCTGCCTTTCGCAGAAGCACCGCCGTTCCGCTCGCAAAGTACTCGCAATGAGCGGGCGGGTGTTCCAACAAGAAATGCGAGAGTGGATCTTTGCCTTCTGGAATCGTGATCGAAAGGCTGTACTTGTAGTTGTCCGCGAAATAATCGCGGACGGCCTCGATCTTTGCGAACGTGCTTGTGCGACCCGCGAAAATTCGTGCGGCCAGTTCATCGATGCGCGAGTCCAGTTCATCGGGGAGTTGTATCAAAGGCGTAAAGTCAATGTTTTGCTCGGCGGCTTCGATGTCGCTTGTCGGCACCAGCGCGGCGTAGGGGCGGCCGGGCAGCAACTCGTCGGATTGATAGATGCGGTCACGGTCAACGGCGACGTCTTCAACGGCGGCCGTTACGTGAGTTGTTCCCAACGGCACGAATAGCCGCGTTGCATACGACGGATCAGGCCAGAATACGGCAACTTGCCACTGTGCCGCGGTCACCGAATCCGGTGCAAACAAGCGATGTCCGGTTGGAAGATCGGGGCTATTGGCCGGCGGGTCGCTAAGCGGCTCTAACGAGCGTTGCGACAGATTGCTGGTCCACGCTGAACGGTGCAACTTGTCAAACGTCTTGCCTCGCAGATAGCCCGGCCGATTCTGACAAACGACTCGCAGGGCAATCTTGTCGGATGCCGTACTCTTTTGATGCCGGACACTGCCGAGCGTTGCTGATCCGGAAAAGCCAATCGTGTTGGTTTGTTCGTCAGATCTTAGGAATGACGTCACGAATTCGTCGATTTGACGTTCAAACCGATACATCGCCCGCGCACCGGCCCAGCCGAGCATTGCGACAGCGACGGAAATCACACTCATTGTGATGAGTCGCCGTTTGCTCGTACTACGTTGAGCGGTCGCGACAACCGTACGTGTTCGAGCCGAATAGACGGCTGACAACAACGCGAACGCAACAAATAGCAATTGCAGAGCCAAACGATCACGAGCCGGCGCACGTACGACCGACGCACACACCAAGGCGACAACACCCATGCCCGGAATCGCGGCGACTGACAATCCGCGTTTGTTTTCACGAACAACAAACAGCAGCAGCACCTGCAACGACATCATGAATTGGCAAATGATCAGACCCGCTTGGATTCGAAACGATCCCCATTGATAGGTCGGATTCGCCGGAACCAAATGATACTTCGCGAAAAACAACAACGCCAAACCGGCAATTGCCAAATGCAAACGTCGTCCTCGCAATTGAAGCCGAAGAATTGAAGTCACGGCGGCCAGCGAACCGACGAGAATCACAAACGGAAAAACGAACGACTTACCGAGTACCGCAAGCGTCAACGCTTCGATGCAGATCAACAAAAAGGCAATCACGCGCGGAGACATTACAAAACCTCGATGTTGCCGTCGCGGATGTGGGATGTTGAGTACTGGTCGTAATCCGGAAACTCGTCGCCATCGAACATTTCACTGGTCTCGGAATCGCGAACAATGATAACTTTCAATCGACAGCCGGCTTCGACAACCGCGCGCGCCAGTTTGCGGCGTGAGTGATCCCAGTCGAGAAACACGCAGATCGCGGTTGAGATGTTGCCCAACTCTTCGCTGACCGCCGGCGCCACAACTTCGAACGGATCTTTGCGGCACGCATCGACACAGGCGAGAATTTCGAGGATATTTTCGAAATGAGCGGTATGGCGTCCGGCGCGAAAGACATACAACTCGGGGCCCGCGGCGAAGATATCGATCAGATACTCGCCCTGCGACAAGACGTCGGCGACCGACGCCGACAAGCTGATCGCGGCCTCCAGATTCGGAAAGCCGCGCTGCGGCGTTTTCCTTTTCGACGGAATGAACGTGTCGAGAATCAACGCCACGCGACAATAGTATTCCTCTTGGAATTCCCGGACGACCGGTTTGGCCAGCCGGGCCCATGACCGAAAATCCAATCGGCGAGCGGGCTCGCCCGGAACGTACTCGCGATTGCCGATGTATTCGGGCGACTCACCAACATTTGATGTTAAGGCGACGCCGCCGGGCTGGTACTTGGTTCCCAACGGGACGTCGATACTTGCCACTTGTTGAAATGACGGCAGAACCAACAGCGATCCTGTCGATGTTCGGGCTGAACCGTTGCGGAGCAGATTGAAGGGGAACGTGCTGAAGGCTCGCAAATCAGACAGTTCGTACAAGCCGCGACGCAACGGTTCGATGGCGACGGAAACCGTCACTGATTCTCCGCTGTTCAGCCGCGGTGCCACTTCATCGGCATTCAAAGGCTTGATCGCACTGGGCAGATTAGAGAATCCAAACATGACGTCCAGCGCCGGCATTCGGCCCACGTTCTTGACGTGCAGCCGTGCGGAGATCGGTTGTCCGGCCGTGGCCTTCGTCGGGAATTCGCCCTCGATCGCCAGCTTCGGTCGGAAAATCAATCCGACCAACCACGCCACGACGAACAGGGCGACCAGCGAAAAGAAGAACTGATAAACGGGGATCAAGACGGTCAGCAATCCAAACGACGAGAAGCAAACTCCGGCAAACAAGAACCGGCCGCTGGGTGTCAGTTTGAATTTCCAAAGATAGCGAAAAAACTGAAATGTATACGGGTCGTACGATTCCTGTCGTCGCGATTTGAGCCCTTGAATAGCGTGGGCCAGCGAACCAAGAGCAGTATCAAAACCATGTTTCGGGAGGGCGAGGATGTTGTGGAGCCTGTATTTCTCGGACTTTCGACTCGGCAGCCGCCTCAACCTCTCGGCATTGAAACTACCTCGGGAAATACGTCGGCCGTTTTTCATGTGGGAACCCGGACGTGGTCCAAAATGTCAGCGATGATCCGTGGTTTTGTCGTGCTGTCGTACTTGGCCTTGGACGTCAGGATCAAACGGTGTGGCAGGACATATTGAGCCAGCCGTTGGATGTCGTCGGGCAAGACATAATCCCGTCCGTCGACAAACGCCGCCGCCTGAGCCGCTCGGAAGAACATTAACGATCCACGCGGGCTGACTCCCAGCTTCAGCCGCGGGTCCGAGCGAGTCTCGTGAACAATGTCAACCATGTATTCCGCGATGCTGCGGTCCACGCGAATCTGTTTGACCGACCGCTGGAGCGCAACCATCTCTGCTTGTGACACGACGGGTTCCAAATCGTCGATTGGATGCGTGTCGGTTTGCGAATACAAAATGCCGACTTCGGTCTCAGCGTCGGGATAGCCTAAGTTCAGATGGACGAGAAACCGGTCGAGTTGTGCTTCGGGCAGCGGATACGTTCCATGAAAGTCGATCGGATTCTGGGTTGCCAGCACAACAAACGGAACCGGCAGTTGATGGCAAGTGACATCGATTGTCGCCTGTCCCTCGCTCATGGCTTCTAACAGTGCTGACTGAGTTCGCGGTGACGCCCGGTTGATCTCGTCGGCCAGCAACACGTTGCAGAAAATAGGGCCCTCGCGAAACGAAAACGAACCATCCTGCGGATTGTAGACCGAGGATCCCAAAATGTCAGACGGCAACAAGTCCGGAGTGAACTGCACACGCTTGAATTTCACGTCAATCGACTTTGCCAACGCCTTCGCGAGCGTCGTCTTGCCGACACCCGGTACGTCTTCCATCAGCACGGATCCTCCCGACAAAACGGCGATCACCAGAATGTCGATGGATTCCCGTTTTCCGTGGATGACCTTCGCCAAGTTGGCTGTTAGCGCGGTGATTTTTTCGTGAACGTGATTCAACAGTTCAACATTCATAAACGGCCCTTCAGATGGTGGAAGCACCTAATTGAGGATGTGATTCTGATTCGTGTATCAAGATGTGAATGTAACTCAGCAATGACAGGGAATTATCACTGAGCAATCATTACTGCTCGCGAATGGAGCAGTCACAGTCTAACAAAGCCAAGGCGAGAAAATCCAATTCTTCCGTGCTGCATTTGGTGGACGTCGTTTTTCAACTTGCGAAGCGCCGTTTTCCTTGGTTCCTAAGTTCAGTTTCGGGACCTGCACCTGCGAAGTCCGGATTCTCGCAAATGTTGGAAATCACGGTGAATGTGATATGCTCGAAGCAGAGCTTCGATGGTGCGCGTTCCCAAGCTGAGCTAGCTGAGCTAGCTGAGCTTGGGAACGAGAGGTGCGACGGAACGAT
>CAUZVF010000020.1:0-16647 GCA_963582955.1 Planctomycetota bacterium | reverse complement strand
TCTTCTGCCGATTGCAGACTACCGGGGTTGGAGTCGACATCGTCGGGCCGCTTCTCTTGCGACTCGGATTGAAATTGGTCACCTTCCACAATCGATACCTAATCCAATGAAGAACTTGATGAGGCTCAGAGCATAGCCAAAGCGACAGATTTCAGTAAGGCGAGCGTCTGGATGTGACGAAGTGCCCGATTGATGGAAATGTTGGTTGCCGAGTGCTAAAAACGGCGGAACTGTCGTAGGGCAACATCAAAAAAACAAGGACTCAGGCGAATGAAGATCACTCATGTCGAAGTCACGATCGTCGAGATACCGCAGATCGACCCGATCGCTCCGTATCGTTCGCATGTGCGAACGAGTTCCACAACGTGCAGCGCGATCGTTCGAGTTGATACCGACGACGGACTGGCTGGCTGGGGTGAGCACAACGTGAATTTCCTGCCCGACATCAGTGGCCGGAAGATGCAAGCCGCCGCGAACGACTGGGCCATCGGCCGTGATCCGCTGAACATCGCGCAATTCCATCAGGACTGTCTCTTGGAAACACGATTGAAGTCGGGAATCGAATTGGCGTTGTGGGACATTCTGGGCAAAGCCACTGGAAAGTCCGTCGCGCAGCTCTTGGGTGGCGTCATCCGTCCAGAAGTCGAATTGGCCGCCTGCATGGGCATCAAGACTTACGAACGAGCCGGTGAGATTGCCTCGCTCTACGTCGAGCAAGGATTCAGTACTCTCAAAACAAAAGCCGGATCCGACATGCAAGAAGATCTGGAAATGGTCCGCGGCGTGCGCGACGCGGTTGGTGACAAATTGAAACTACGGATCGATCCCAATCGAGCTTACTCGCCCGAGCAAGCGGCCGAGTTGGCAAAGCGGCTGGAAGAATACGACCTGGAATACCTGGAACAACCCATTTCCGCCGAACCGCTTTCGACAGCGAGATGGCTGCGAGAACAATCATCGACGCCGATTGCACTGAATGAAAGCGTCATCGATCCGGCCAGCGTGCATGAGATTTTGCAAGAGCAAGCGGCTTCTCACTTGCTACCTGACACGCACATCGCTGGCGGGATTCTTCCCTGTGTGAAGATCGGAGTCCTGTGCGAGGCTGCCGGCATTCCCTGCATCATGCACTGCGGCCACGACCTGGGCCCAAAAACAGCCGCGATGGTTCATATCGCCGGTTCTTGCCCGTCCTACACATTGGCCAACGACAGCACCTATTTCGGTCTGGAAGACGACATCCTGTCCGAGCCGTTCCAAATCACGCACGGCAAAATCGCCGTGCCCGACAGGCCCGGTCTCGGCATCGAAGGCGATCTCAAGAAGATCGCGAAGTACAAAGTCGGGTAGTGGCTGAACTTCTGCGGTGCTGAAAACGGAACTCATTTCGTCACAGTCACTTCCAGAATCTCTGCATTTTAGAAACTCAATGTACGCTGTTTTTGTGGTGTTTGTAGTGGCGGCAAAGAAGTGATGTCAGGAGTGAGCATTCGCGGTCGCCGAAAAGAATCGATCTCAGCCCTGAGTGTTTCGATTTCGGAGTTGGCGGTACGGAGGCTAGCCACTGCATCGTCGGCCTCACTCATTTTGAAGTATGCAAAGGCCCCCAAACTTCCAATGGCGAAAACAAATATGATCAATGCAATCACGCCTGTGTCCGTACTCAGTCGCAATCGTTGTTCGAGCTGCTTTACGTACTCTTCTGAATGTTGATCATCCATTTTACTGCCCTCAATTGGAGCCTGTCGCGACTTCCAACAATTCTCGAAGTTTCATCGGCCTGGGTGTCAATCCGCTCGCCATTGCTGGCGTCTTGCCTTCCAACGTGATGTGCGGTCGAACGAAATTGTACCAGCAAAAGAAGATTGATTGCATCGCCGTGTGATGCTCAATTGACTTTGAGAAGCCGTTCGTCAATCTCGTGAATCTTCTCATTTGCATCCTAAGTGTCAAGTTCAGTCTCTCAATATGCGAAGTGCAAACATTCTCCATGTTCGGGTTGCCGAATACCTTGGTCTTTTCGATGGCTATTATATTGGCTGGCGAGTACCGCGTTTCGTTCTGGGCTGATTGGTATGTCTTGACCAGCATTCCGAAGTCAACGTTCGATCGGAACGTAAGCGGCATGCTGTGACGATACGCGCCCCATCCGTCCGTCGTCATTTGGAAGTGTCCGATAACGGCGCGATTCAGCTTGTCGAGAAAGTGCTGGCAGTCGTCACCGTCACGGGTTCCAACGTGGTAAGAGAGAACCATTTTGGTGTGGCGTTCGACAGCAATCCACGTCCAGCTATCGCCGAGGTCTTCGGAGTGATTGAGGCGCTTGCGGGTCTTTTCCTTCATTCCCACGAATGACCAGATTTCGTCGGCTTGCACGTCGTTTACTGGCACGTCTCGCACAACAGCTTCAGTGAATCGGTCGCATCGCTCGCCTGCAATCAACACCAGATCACAAAGTGTGTTGCGGTGAATGCCCGTCAGACGTTCGGTTGCTCTCAGGCTCATTCCTTCAAGCAACATGGACAGTGCCATGCACGCCTTGTCCAAGTCGATCCGCATTGATCCGAGCGGGCGGGACTGCTCTTGCTCGTCTGAGAACGTCTTGCTGCGTTGTCGGCACTTGTATCGCTGTGAACCGTTCCGATTCTTCCCGTTCTTTTTGCAGTCGCAGTTGCAATTGTGACAAACCATCATTTCGCTCTTCACTCTGGGGCGAAACGCGATAGACTTGTGGTTGTGAGGCCGAAGTCTGGTTTCGCCAGATTTTGGTTTGCCCCGCCGGTTGCGTTGCACGAGTCGCACTCAACTGAATCCGCCAAGACTATGTTTCCCAACACAAAACCGTTTGTAGCTGCGGTCGCCAGACCGCAGGGTCGTGACGTCCACCGTCTGGCGACGGTGGCTACGGGCGAATCGGAAAGCGACGTTGTCGTCACGAGCCGGCTCGATCGCGACCTGATCGCTCACCTTGAATCCGGCGGTCGGGTCTTGCTGTTGCCGGACGGACAGAAGGCAAGTCTGCCGCTGAGCAACGAGTAGTTCCTGCGCGGCGCACCGTACATCTCGACTCACCCGTTGCTCGACACGATCCCCAGACAACTCCTGATCGAGCTACAGCATTTCGACCTCGCCGGGCCGGTCGTTCCCGACATCAATTATCTGGAACAGATCGATCCGATCCTGATGCTCTGGCACAACCACGATATTCGCCGGGTGAAAACGCACAGTCTGGTTTTCGAAACGTGCGTCGGCAAAGGCCGCTTGCTGGTGAGTGCTTTACAACACACGGCAAGAACAAATTCCGCCGGTCGCTGGCTCCTTCATGCGTTTGTGCAGCATCTTGATGGCGGACCAAATCCAACGCACTCGTTTTCCACCACGACCGTTCGTCGCATGCGGGAGAAGATCGACGAGAAAAAGATCGAACTGATCCGCAAGACATGGCGATTCAAAACGGACTCGAAAAACGCCGGTCTGGCCAACAAGTGGCATCTTCCTTCCACCGAGCTGGATGACTCGTGGAAGGACATCCGCATCGGGTAGGCGTGGGAAGGTCTGGGTTACCCGAAGCTGGACGGCTGGGCGTGGTATCGGATTGCCGTCGACATCCCGGCGGACTGGAACGGATTGCCCGCCTACGTCTCATTCGAAGGCGTCGAGACCATTACGAACTGTACGTGAACGGCAAGCTGGCCGGTTCGGGTGGCGATATCAAAGCGAAGACCACGGCCTTCGAGGAACGAAAGAGCCACGCCATCACCAAATTCATCACACCGGGCGAAACAACCCACATCGCCGTCCGCGTCTACGACTGGTACGGAGCCGGCGGCCTGTTCCGCCCTGTAACCATCGGCTCAGCCCGGATCGGATCGCGCAACGGATTTCTAAAGTGAACAATTCATGAAGTTCGGCTTCACCATTGAATAGCCTGGCAACCGTTGGCCGCAACCAAACATCGGATCAATTAGGCCCCTACGAATTTAGGCATCCCGGTTTTGCAACCATCGCTAGAAGAACAATTGCAACTCGGTTCGCAGGCCGTTTGACAAGCCATCGGTATTCTTGCGGGCGGAGAGGAATCCGGTAACCAGCCAGATCCAGTTCTTTCCGAAGGCTTGTTGGTACTGCATCGCACCGGCGACTTCCAGATCGTCGCCAGCTTTGCCCTCGCGACCTCCAACTTCCCAGATGATCTGTTTTTCTTTGGTGTCGAAGAACATCTGGTAGCCGATCGCGGTACCGACCGAGGTGTTTGCAACCGTGGCCAGGGGGGGGGCATACAGTCCCAAACCAGCGGCGGCGAACAACAAACCTGTGTCGCCCAGCGGTCCAGCCTGCGGAGCACGGGCCAACGACGAGAATTGGTCGATAGCGACAAATGTATTCCAGTAGACCAAGTCTTCCGTGCGGTGCGGCGTGAAGGAGATTTGGCTGAATAATAGTACGCCCTGGCCGCTGACTGTCGTGTTCGAAGCCATCGGAGCGAATGTCACGCCTTCGCCTTCCGTCGGAAACGATGCCAGTAAGTGAAAGCGCGAATTATAAGTGTTGTGATAACCCACTAGCCGCTGAGTTGAACTGATCGCGGCAACAAGCACGTCGCGGTGAGCCGGGTCGGGATCGTCTATGAAACCGACGTCGACGTTCAGCGTGTTGAACTTGAAATCGCTCTCAGTGAAGATTCCGTACATTTTGGCGTCGGTTTGCGAGCCGGTCGCGCCGCCTAGCAATGCCGCCGGACTTCCGGGTGTCACCGACGGAGCAACCCGCGTGACGCGATCCCAGGCGAAGACGCCGGTGATGCGGAGGTTAAGGTTACCGTTGCCGTAAAGCGTGTTTCGCGTCACGGTCACCGCGTCGATCATGTCTTCGTTGACCATCAAGCCGCGTTGGAACGACATCGGCTGACGGCCCACGGAGAATCCGTAATCCAAAAATTCGGTGTCATAAGGATCAAGGAACGGGAAGATTTCGTCGAACTGGCCCTCGAAGTACAAACTCTGAAAGTCACCCTGCCATGTTCCATCGAGGCTCTTGATATCCTGAGCACCCGGCTGCGTGTGTGTCTTCCAGAAGTAGCTGGTGTATTCGCGTCCGGCCAGCAACGGCGCACCCTCTTCCTGGTCGGTCGGCCGAATGCTAATGAAGAAGCGCTCGGTGCCGGTCAGATCGATCTGCCCGAACAGCATCAGGCGGTTAACGACCGAGCCGAAGTTGCGCCCGGCTTGGAAAGCACCACCGTTTTGATCGTCGCGGTACGAAATCCCGAATCGGTTCATACCGAAGATCCAGACGGCCGGTCTCCAAACAGCACCGGTGGGGAGTTCGATACCCGGTTGAATCGTCCCCCGGCCAAGAAACTTCTGCCCGAATTCTCCCAACGGAAGCGGCGGACGTGACATGATGGGCTGGATGCCAATGGGAATGTCTGACGTATGGCTATAGTCGGGGTCGGTGAAGACGGTTCCGTCGTGCTTACCGCCAGTGACCATTTTCGATAGATGTACCAATGGCTCGTGAGGCAGCTCGAGTGCCTCCATCATGTGTTCCCAGACCTGCCAGCCCAACGGTGCCTCTTCATGTTCGAATTCGTGCTCTTGAAAGTAAGAATGGTCATAGCCGGGATCGTCGTCGGGATGATGAAAGACCTTGTCAAGATTCAAGATGTCGTCAGTCGGGACGATGAGTCCGTCTTGAGTCATCTCGGCCGAGGACAACTGAATGTTTCCGTCGTATTCGCTGCCGAACGATTCCGAAATCAACTCAACACCGGGAATGGGCTGCTGGACGTCGGATGCGGCCGCGTTGTTGTTGTCGATGACGTCCTGCGCTAGCGCGAGGATCGGGCTGCTCGCGATCGCTCCGCCAAGAAAAGCCGTTGCCACCGCTCGGACCAAGTTTTTGGGTCTCGGAAAGATCCGTCTTAGAACCGTGTTAGCCATGTCGGTATCTCACATCCTGTAGAAACTGTTGATTCACGAACACTTAGAAAGTTTCGGTCCCCCTCGGACCAACAGCCGTACTATTCGCAGTGACATTCCACGACACCGCAGACTTCTCGCACAATCACTTGGCCTTTGGTAATGGCTTCGGCAA
Organism: Planctomycetota bacterium; assembly: GCA_963582955.1. GTDB lineage: Bacteria > Planctomycetota > Planctomycetia > Planctomycetales > Planctomycetaceae > CAUZVF01. The sequence continues at coordinate 10,551 of CAUZVF010000020.1, read as the reverse complement.
CTTCGCGGGAACTCATACCGTAGTCGAACCCGGTAAACTCGATTGTCTTGACCAGGTTGATGGGAATCATGCCGGCCATCAGACGAATGTTGATGTAGTACGGGCCGCATCCCGTCAGCCGCTCGGCGGGCACATGGTATTTCGCTTCACGTTCTCCACAGATTTCGATCAATTGCTTGTGCTTTCGAGCACCCAGCGGACGTCCGAGCGGAGTAAACGGCCGAGTTGCGGGCCGATCGAAGTTCAGTGGATTCAATGAGTACGGAATAGGCAGAATCTGCTCACGTTCGCCACCGCGAATGTTTCGCGTGATGAACTTCGACTGCAGGCTGGCCAACTGACGGTCTCTCGGAATTTCGCCGTTATGGACGAAGAACGAGTGGTCGTCGCGATAGTCGCCGTTCGGATCGAGGTCACCCGATCGGAAGATGACATGCTCGTTGCGGTCCCAAACGACCACTTGCAAATAGATGGGCCGTTCGCCGTCAAAACCGGTCGGCACTCCGTGTCCAAGCGTCAGATTAGTCATGTTGACCTTGAAGTGGATTCCCTTTTCGTCGGCGTGGATATCCCGAATCTGACTCAGGCCGAATCCTTCTCGGAGTACCTCGATACGCTTTCGTTTGTACCAAGTCAGCGTCGCGAATTGGTCGTGAAGTATGTCGCGAGCCTTCATTCGGCGTGCGGGATCTTGCCACGGTTCGGGAAACATCCAATCTTTATTCTTGGCTGCCTCGGCTTCGTATTCTTTCGTCCCCCAACCGCCCTTCCAGTCGAAGACAATCCATTCCCTCATGGTCGCTAAGCCGGCGTCGATCGAATGATCGCCTTCTTCACGCTGGGCTTCTGGATTGTGGGGAAAGATGCCTGGATGAATGACCGAGAAATCCGGTCCCGCCCAAACGTGGCTCGTTCGCTTTCGGGGGCGAGTCGATTTGTTGCCGACGACAGCGGTTGGCTCGAAGAAATAACCAGACGGACGGCCTTGAATGGTCCCCATGTGGCAGTCTTGACACTGCTGTCCGCATTCACGAGCTGCTGGCGATGCCTTGTATTCGCTGAACGCATCTTCCAGCCGGAAACCCAAGGGGAACAACACGTCGTGGCACTGTCCACAGAATCCCGATGTGGTTAACTGAAAGAAATTGTAACTGGTGGCGTGAATGTCGCGGCCTCGTACGGTCGGATCGGGTTGCGACTTCATCACACCGTACTCATCGGGATTGGCTAACACCTCTTCCAAGATTCCGCTGCCCAGTGAGCCGTAAACGGCCTGATGCGTCCCACCCGCCACCAGTGATGTGCGGCCCGAACCGCGCGAGTTGGGCTGGCTGATGCGATGGCAGACTACGCACGTGATGCCCTCACGCGATGTGATGTAACGGTCCATGTTCGTGCCGCCGATGGGTTCCTGCAGTGCCATGCCCACAGGTGAGTGGCATCGAATGCAGAAATCTCCCAACGTACCATGCAGCAACTGGGTTTCAGCAGCGTTGAACGCATTGAATACGGGGCTAAGCTGCGCGTACGCATGTGGCGAAACCGACCATTCCTTGAAATGTTTCGGGTGGCACACGCCACACTTCTTGGCGGCCGGAAACGGATCATCGTCAAAGCATGAGGCATGAGCGTTGTAAACAGCCTGCCCAACGACGTCGTTCACGTCAGTGCTAACGACCATGTTTTCGGTCGTGTTCGAAACCTCGGTCGCTGATTCCGCCGCAGGTGCGTCGTAAAGTTTTTCCAAATCAACCGGCCTGACGTTTTTCAACAATTCTGGCTCTTCGGCACCAGCCGCGCCGCCGCAAAGAGTGAGCGTGACGGCTCCCCCCGCCAAGCCCTTGACTACGTATGAACGGAATTGTCCTAGAACTGTGCTGATCAAACCTTCATGCGCGAACATCGTCATTCCTCGACCACGACTACGAAACGCTAATCATTAGCGGACGCAAGGCCTCCCTGCGTCGCGGATGGTTTGTTTGCGAGACTTCACGCAAGATGTCTTGTCCTGGCAATGGCTACTTGACCCTGATTTGCCGCACACGGTCGGCGGGACTTTCGAACTCGAAAATCAAACCAGACCGTGCGAAAGGGACAAATGGTGAATTCGCATAACCCCCCATCTTCTTCTTTACGAATCGTCGTAAGGTGCGGTTGAACTTCAACGGAACCAATCATCAACACCGAATTTCAACGGGCGAGTGGACAGAGCATCCTAATCGGCAGATTCGTCATATCCCGATTACTATTCATATCTTTCCCAGCTTGTGAGAAAGGGTTTTCCCATTTGGAAAACAGAGAGACGGAATAATGAAAAAAGCCCCAGCCACCGTGAGGTGCTGGAGCTTGATAAGGTGAATTGTGGATGACAGTGTACAAAAAGGAACAGGACGCTAGCGCGTCGCGGCTGATGAAATCAGATGATGGACGCTAGTCCACGGTTCTCAAGCGATAGATTCAACAGTCGCCGAGAGAAGCACGCCTAACACGTATTAGAACGTGTACAGTATCTCCATCCGCATTCCGGTCGCAACGCCATCCCGGTTTTCTCGGACGGCGGCCAAGGCATCGAGGATTAGGATCACGTGTTGGCCAAAGGCGCTTTGGCTGCGTAGGAAGACCCCGAACGTCCCATCGTCAACGCCGGTGGTGCTCTTCTTGCCGCCGATTTCGGCGATCACCTGCTTGCGACGCTCGTCGTAGAACATCTGGTAGCCCAGTCCGGCTCCGGCTTCGCTTTGCGTTGTGTTCGGAATCGCTGGAGCAAACCGTCCGATCGCAGCTGATGCGAATAGTAAACCGACGTCACCCAACGGGCCGCCCATCAGCGGTCCACGCGACAGGGACGTGTATTGGTCGATCGTCCAATAGGAATTCAAGTAAATCAGGTCGAATGTGTGGTGCGGCGTCCATGACATTTGGCTGAACAAAATTGTTCCCGAGCCAGCTCCGCCGTTTTCACCATCCGGTGCATAGGAACTGATGACATGGAATCGCGTGTTGTATGTGTTTTTGAAGCCGACCAGCCGCTGTGTCGAACTGATGCCCCACGACCACATATCGCCCATCACGTTCTCGTCTTCCAGATAAGCGAAATCGATATTCAGCGTGTTAAAGGCGAAGTCGCTCTCGGTGAACAGGCCGTAGATCTTGGCATCGGAATTCGCATTCGTGAAATTCGGATTGCCCGGCTGGATGCGAGTGACATTGTTCCAGGCGAAGACAGCCGTCGCGCGAAGATTCAGATTGCCGTTTCCATTGAGTGTATTTCGAGTCAGCGTGACGGCGTCGATCAAGTCTTCGTTCATCATGATGCCGCGCTGGAACGACATTGGCTGGCGTCCGACCGAAAACCGCCAGTCTTTCAGGTTGAAGTCGTAAGGATCCCAATAGGGGAACATCTCGCCGATGTCGCCTTCAAAGTACAAGCTTTGCAAGTTGGTGTTCAGGCCATCCAACGAGACCCCATTTTTGAGGTCGTATGATGTAAATTCACGGCCCGCCAGCAGTTGGCGTCCAGTTTCCTCGTCGTAGGGGCGATAAGCCACGACCAAGTGTTCGGTTCCCGTCAAGTTCACGAAGGCGAACAAATCCAACCGATTCACGATTTCGTTGAAAGATTGACCGATCAACGGTTCGTTGGTGTATTGCACGGCAGACCGGTTCGTCCCGAAAATCCACAGAGCGGGTCGCCAGACAGCTCCGCTGGGCATCTCGACACCCTGCTTCAAGAATTCCGTGCCGAGGTACTTTTCATTCCACTCGACGGGCAGCGCAACTCGCGGGAAAATATCGATCGGCTCGCGATAGTGATCGTCGATGTGTGAATGAGTTTCGAGGTGCTCGGAATCCAGGATCGATCCAAACAACTTGGTCAATGGTTTGAGCGGACCTTCCAAGACATCCGCCGCGCCGTCGCCGAGTTTCCAGATAAGTGACGGTTCCTCTTCGGGGATTTCGTCGTATTGGTACCACGAATGGTTGAACGTCTCGAACGGTGCCATCCCGTCTTCACTGGGATCTTGCATGTATTGTTCGCGGGCATCGCCGTTGGCCTCGGCCGCAGCAACGTGGCCGAAATTGGTCAAGGAAGCAGGCAGTTCGACCGGCCCAACTTCACTGACAAACGGTAGTGTGTCTGGTTCAGCCGGAGCTGTGGCATCCTGAGCGGATACCGAGCCGGTTGCCGCGAGGATCAGCCCTGCCGTTAACAGGAATCCCAAACCACGATTGTTTTTTCTGAGTGGCATCTGCATTTCGAAATCCAATCGCCTAGATCAACTGCAAAAGACTTACAAACCAAGAGTTTGTGAGTGAATTATGGCACAGCCATTTTGAAATGTCCGGTTCAACCTGGTTCGTCCGCGACGTTTCCAGGACCAAGCGTGGACAAGACAAAATGCCCCCGGCATAGTAAGATCCAAAACAATGCTGCTACTCGTGACAATTCACCTGCGTGCAGCGTTCATGCAACACGAGATGTCCTTCGACCAACCGGTCCGCGATCTCCTTGGCGGTTAGCCCGTATTGAAAGCCCGCGAACGAGATGACGTGCACCAAATTCACGGGGACCATCCCGGTGATGAGACGCACATTGATTTTGTAAGGACCGCAGCCCGTCAGCCGATTGGGTGCGATATAGTATTTCGCATACCGATGTCCGCGCGGTTCGATATTCTGCTTGTGTTTTCGAGCACCCAATGGCCGGCCGAGTGACGAGAATGGCCGAACCAGTGGCCGGTTAAAGCTGAGTGGATCGAGCGAAAACGGCACGGGCAAAATATCCTCACGTTCGTTGCCGCGTACGTTGCGGGTGATGAACTTTGATTGCAATGAGAAGAGATACCGGTCTCGCGGAATTTCGCCGTTGTGGACGAAGAACGAGTGATCGTCGCGGTAATCGCCGTTGGGATCGAGATCGCCCGACCGAAACACAACTTTGTTGTTGCGGTCCCAAACAACGACTTGCAACCAGATGGGCCGCTCGGCGTCAAATCCGGTGGGAACTCCGTGACCGGTCGTTCCGTTCGAAACCTTCACTTTGAAGCGCAGGCCGCCTTTCCTGTCCATCTCAACGCCTTCAATATCGCCAACCTGGTATCCAATGCTTAATACCTCGGCACGTTTGTGAGTGTACGTATTCAAAAGTTCGAATTGATCGTTGAGAATTGACCGCGCCTTTCTACGTTTTTCCGTGTCGTTCCACGGTTCGGGAAAGACCCAATCCTCGTGCTTCGCCGCCTCGGTTTCATAGTCATCCGTTCCCCAACCCGCCTTGTGGTCGAAAGATAGCCATTCGCGAATCGAGGCGAGCCCGGATTCGAGAGGATCTTCGTTGACCTCACGCACGGCTTCGGGATTATGTGGAAAAATTCCCGGATGAATGACCGAATGATCAGGACCTGCGAAATAATGGCTGGTTCGCTTACGGGGCGGCGTGGCGACATTTCCCACCATCGAAATTGGCTCGAAGAAATAACCAGAGACCATCCCTTGAATCTTGCCCATGTGGCAGTCTTGGCACGTTGTGCATTCTTCACGCGCGGCCGGAGATGCCACGTATTCGCTGAAGGCATCTTCCAAACGAAAACCGCTGGGAGTTACCACGTCATGACATTGGCCACAAAAACTGGGTGCCGACAATTGCCACAGTTTGTAGCTGGTCGAGTGGATTGGCCGGCCGCGTACGTCCGAGTCCATCATTGTTTTCAGCACGCCGTATTTGTCGGGGTTGGCCAGCACTTCTTCCAAGATTTCGCTGCCAAGCGATCCGTAGACGACCTGGTCGACGTCACCGGCAACCAATGCCATTCGGCCTGACATCTTACCCCAGCCCTGATTGATTCGGTGGCACACAACACACGTGATGCCTTCGCGGGCGGCTGGATGACGGTCGGCGTTCGGAAGCGTGCGCGGCTCTTGCAACGCTTGACCGACGGGAGTATGACAACGCAGGCAAAAATCGCCGATCGTCCCCGTGACAAGCTCGTTTAACGCCATGAACAGCGTATTGGCAACGGGGCTCAATTGAGCATACGAGTGCGGCGACACGGACCATTCTTTGTAGTGTTTCGGATGGCAGGCACCGCACTTTTTGGCCGACGGAAATGGATCATTTTCGAAGCACTGGTAATGAGCTTGTGCAACCGCGTAGCTCACGACGTCTTCCAAATCCGACGCTGCCACTTTTTGCGAATTGGAAACCGGTTTGGCCGCGGCCTTCACGACGTTGGCGTGCAACTCGCTCAGCGCGATCCGCCGAACGGCACGTGGGTTCGGTTTCTTCGAGGCGGCTCGTTGATCCTCGGCCCCGGCTTGAAAAGCTGCAAGAGGAATCAGACTCGCGGCGATACTCGCCACGATTAGTTTCCGCCCATTGCGACACGAATTCGTCAGCCAATGAATAGACGCGACCATTGCGTTTCCTCAACCCTACCAAAAGACATCATTTTCTTTGGCCGCAACGAGAGGATGAATAGTCGCTCAAATGACGAAACCACCTTGATGAAGGTGTTTGCGCGAGCCAACCTATTCTAAACTGCAAAACCGCCGGAACGGTGCCCTCATCCGTCGCGGATTCTTGTTGACGAAGACTTAGAACGCGATCTTCGCCTCACATTTTTTGAAGATCGGATCGTGTGGATTGAAGCGATAGTGTTTCATTGCACAGATCGCAATTCTGGCAGTCATTGTTGCCTTCATAACGGTTAGGTAAGTTGGATGGCCAAGTGATTTGCGACAAGGGACGGGGCCGTTCCCGACTGCTGATTCGCGCACCAATACTCAATTCGGTGTCTCGTGTCTCGAATTTTGAAGTCCGATTCGAGATACTGTTTTCTCATCCTCAGAGCATCCGACACAAGACTCAGACGACGTAACGCAGCGCTAAATTTATGTCAGATAGTACAAATCTCGCGGACTGGGAACTCACACTGACGTTGCTCGATTCCGATCGACAGGGCACTCCGCGCGAGTGGCGGTTTCGTGGTCAGCAAACGATACAAATCGGCCGTTCGGAGGATAACGACGTACGGCTGCTGGATAAGCGTGTCTCGCGGTGCCACGCCGTGGTTTCTCAAGAAGGCAAACAATGGGCCTGCGCCAGTTTTGGAGCCAACGGAACGTTTGTGGCCGGTAAAGAGATATCAAATACGACGATCCGTGACGGCACCATTCTGCAGTTCGAACGCAATGGTCCACGGCTATTATGTACGCTGAGGAATACCGAAGGTGAACCGTCGAGCTTTTTCGACTCGAAGCCCGTTAGCGAATGGATCGAGGAATTGCGGACGGGCGACGAAGACGCGGCTCAAAAGCTGTGGGAATACTACTTCGATAGCATTGTCCGGCTGGCAAAACGTAAACTGGGATTCATTCCCAGACGGGCATTCGACGAAGAAGATGTCGCGATTAACGTGTTCAACAGCCTGTTCGTGGGCGTGTCGGAAGGCCGATTTCCGGAACTCGCACACCGCGACGGGTTATGGCGGCTGCTGGTCGTCATGACAGCCAGGAAAGCGATTAACCAAATCAATCACGAACGCCGGCAGAAACGTGGCGGCGGAATCGTGCGAGGTGACTCGGTGATGGGATCTTCCGAGGATTCCGCCAACATCGCATTCGCACAAATCATGGGTGACGAACCCACTCCGGAATTTGCCGCGATGCTGGTCGAAGAAACCAATCAACGGTTGCAATGCCTTGCCGACGACTCGTTGCGGTCGATTGCCCGATGGAAAATGGAAGGTTTTTCGAACGACGAGATCGCTGAAAAACTGAACCGATCAACGCGAACCGTCGAACGCAAGCTGAAACTGATTCGCGAGAGCTGGTCGGAATAGATTTGGCGTTTCGACGAATTCTGTGAGAATCACCGTCTCGCCCCAGACGATCGACGGACGTTGTCGGTTGACCGATTATCGAATTCTCTCTTTCCCGAGCAGCCGGCGAATTAGCCCGATCTGGCCGGCGTGTAGCATTTCGTGGGACGCACAAAAGAATAACGAGCCCAACTTATTCTTGTACGCGACATACGGTTCCACGACGGATTCCTGCAGGTCATCGTCACGATAATTTGGTAGTTCCGCCATCAATTGATCGTAGACACGACCAAACACGTCACGGATTTCCGACAATGGCGGATGATTCGCGGGATCAGGATCAGGGACCGAACCCTTGATGAATTTCTTCAACATTACTTTCGGAATCAATTCTTCATCTTCCGGCAGTTTTCCTCGCATTCGAAACAGAGTCAACATGTATTGCGCCATCGACAAATGGCCGACTTGCCACGCAATGTGGCTGACGCACCCGTCAGGCATGCGAAACCAGTCATCGTCTTCGATGTCTTCCAACAGACTTTGGGTATAGTTGCGAGCAAACTCGATTTGCCGGCGAGCCACGTCAATCAAAGGTTCCGTCATTAGTCATTCAGTTCTTTCAGACGCTCGCTGACGCGTTGGTTGAGATGAGTTCCCTCGTCGAAAGCAATGGTCTCGTTTCCGTCGGAGTCGGATGCGTCGTCATCGGCAATGTTGATCGTAAAGCGTGCCGGACCGGCTTGAATAGCATCCCTGTCGCTGAGTTCCAGTTCTCCACGCAACCAGCGGCCATTGACATACGTGCCATTGCGGCTTCGATCGTCTTTCAGAGTGACTCGTTCATCGTTGATCACGCTCACGAAATGGAATCGGCTGATACCGTCGCTGTCGATCGAATAGTTGCACGTCGCATCGCGGCCAATACAAAATTCATGAAGTTGAATGTCGAGTTCCTGGTCCTGCTCGGCACCGTGAACTGTTAATGTCACTGCCATCGTCAACTCCGTTTCCAAACTGGTTTTCGTTTCGTTTTCGTAAATTCGAGAATAGCCAATCACGGCAATCGTTCACAGTATGCAGTGTCGCCTTTTCGCTCCGCGAAAGTGGCGCTACTTTCGTGGAGCGAAAGGCGACTGCTAACGGCGAGCCTTTTTCGGAGTTGCGACTTTTTCGGCTCCGCGAAATGCGCGTAGCAGGTTTTCGCCGAGAATCTTTCGGATTTGTTCTGGCGTGTACTTCCGGTCGAGCAGCGCCTGCGTGATGTACGGGTAAGTAGAAACGTCTTGCAGTTGATCGGGCAACTTCGAGACTCCGTCGAAATCCGAGCCAATTCCAACGTGGTCGATTCCCGCGACTTTCACAATGTGGCCGATGTGATCGACGACGTCGTGAATCGTTCCCGCATCAATCGGATTATCTCTGCGCCATCGCCGCAGTGCTTTGTCGTAGTCCGCTTGGTTCGGGAATTTCTTTCGCAATTGGCGTCTGACCTCAAACATTCCCGCCATCCGTTTGGCTGATTCCGGCACAACGAAACCCGAATAAAAGTTGACCATGACAACTCCGCCGTTCTTCTTGAGTTTTACCAGCACGTCATCAGGTACATTTCGGGGATGCTGAGCGATTGCGAATGCCGAAGAATGAGATGCGATGACGGGGGCCGTGCTGATTCTGAGCACGTCTTCCATTGTCTCGGCGGACACATGTGAAATATCGACCAGCATTCCCAACTCGTTCATCGTTCGGACGACATCCTCACCGAACGGCGACAGCCCTTGGTTCTTGCCCTCGTCTGTTGCCGAATCGGCCCATGCCAGTGTGCTCGAATGAGTCAGCGTGATGTACCGGACTCCCAAGCCGTAATACATCCGCAACAATCCCAATGAGTTCTCGATTGCGTGGCCTCCTTCGATTCCGATCATGGCGGCGATTTTTCCCGACTTACGAATTCGAACAATGTCGTCGGCCGAACGTGCGAATTCGAATGTCTCGGGATAACGACGCGTCATTCGGTGAATCAAATCGATCTGTTCGAGTGCATAATGCGCGGCCCGGCCGTTTTCCATTTGCGAAACGGGAACGTAGGCGGCCCAGAATTGGGCTCCAAGCCCTCCCTTTCGCAGCCGTGGGATGTCGGTGTGGAATTGCGGCTGTGACTTTGAAATGTCGGCTTGATCAAACGAAGAGCCGGCTTTAGTGCGCATCATCCACGGCAAATCGTTGTGACCATCGATCAAGATGCACTCGGCATGCAATTTCCGAGCGGCATCGGTCAGCACGACCGGTGGACGTTTCTTTCTCGCCTCGTCGGCTTGCAGCGTCGTCGATGGCAGCACAAGAAGCAAAAACAGAAAGGCTTTGGTTGTCATCGGATGTCCCTTGCTTGTGCCAACGGATTGGTTTTGTAATTAGACATACACATTATCGTAGCTCGTCGCGGTATGCTAATCTGACGGAGGTGTCGTTCTGCAATCGAGACACTTCAGCCACGATTTTCGGAGTACAAGAATGAAACTCATTGCGATCGCATTTGTTGTTGTCTTCTCGGCACAAAACAGTTTCGCAGCCGTGACGACTGTGACGGTTGCTGGCTCGGACAAGCGCATCGTCGCGTTGCGAGAAGTGAAGACGCTCTTGCTGCATGCCGATGACATCGGCAAGGCTTTCGACTGGGAAGTCAAAGTAGTTTCCGATGGCAAGTTGATTACGTTTTGCCGTGAGCGTGCCGGCG
>CAUZVF010000019.1:0-16793 GCA_963582955.1 Planctomycetota bacterium | reverse complement strand
CTTTTTGCGAATCGCGGCTTCCAATTGCGGAGTTTCAATTCGTATTTCAGTGTCGTCTTCAGTGACTCGATAGTCAGCGGCAATCGCGGGAATGTTCGCCGAGATTACAATCAAGAATCCCAGTGAAGTGCGAGTCAGAAGATCTGTCGTCAAAGATTTCATCTGTCCGTCCCTAACGCGGCGAAGCCGCAATCAAAGTCGCCATTCGCTCCGCGAAAGTAGCGCCACTTTCGCAGCGAAAGGCGACGGAAACTCTCCGTGAAAAACTCTTAACCACGAGTGGCAAATCAACCATCGATGCGGCTACATTCTACGGCCGTGCCTGTCGGCCAACAACGTCAATGGCCGTCCCTGGATTTTCTTCTTGCACGCTTCAAGATTCAGAGTTAGCATCTTTGATAGAAACACCGTTTGGGCTCAAGATGAAGGAGAACGCCGATGTCGGCCGCATGGATTTTGACTCTGTCGCTTGTTGGTCCTCCACCGGATGAAATTGCGACCAATCCAACCGTCGAAGCATCTCAAGTTTCGATGAGCGAACTCGCGAAAGCCAAACCGAAAACGTACACGGCCGGCGAATTGCGCGAGCTTTACGTGGCCGCTATGCAAAAGTCGGCGAAACGAGCCAGAGCAATGCCGGAACGCGTGGTCGTCGACCTCGTCACCGCTTACGGCGAAATCGACCATGTGAAGCGGATGGCACACTCTGAAAAGAAGAAAATGCGCGTTCATATCGAATCGCGTCTAACGACGCTGAAGAGCCAGATGACTCGCGAAAACCGCCGGCGCGAGCAAACACTGGCGAAAGCGCGGCAGCGCAAGTCCGCGAATTCTAAACGCAAGCAACCGATCGGCCAAAAGTCGTTAAACGCGACGGCCGCCGAGATCGCTCGTGCCAACGAACTGATCGCGCTCATTCAGGCGACGATCAAGCCAGAGAGTTGGGATGTCAACGGCGGCACAGCCAGCATCCGATACTTTCCGCTCCTGAAGGTGTTGGTCGTCCGGGCGTCTGGCGAAGTCCATCATCGAATTGGCGGAGCACTGCGACCTCGCAAATGAGCTTGTGAAGCCGCCAGCATTGCAAAATCCATCGAAGCCGCGTTCCCTGGTATCCTGTGGAACGCGGCTTTCATTTTTAACGGGCTGAACTCAAGCCCTCGGAGAAACAACAATGAGGATTACAAATAGAAGGCTCATCGCCCTGATCACGCTCGCGCTTTGGCAACAGGGCGAAATTTGTCCGGCACAAAACACGCGGGCCACGGTGACCTATAACCGCATCAAGACCAAATTAGATACTGTACCGGCCATCGACACGCACGATCATCTGTGGCCGTTCGACAAGCTACCTGGCTACAAGGGAACAAAGAACGGCCGTGGGATGAATCTGGCCGGTGTCTGGCACAACAGTTATTACCGATGGTTCAATCCGTTGACTCCTTGGAAACCGAAGATGGAATTCAGCGATTGGTGGCAACTGGCCAAACACGACTTCAAGAACGCCCGCGCGACCAGTTTTTATCGGTATCAGTTGCCGGCATTTCAAGATTTGTACGGAGTCGATTTCGACCGCATCACCGACCAACAGGCCGCCGAATTGAACGACCGCATTTTCAAGAATTATCGTGATCAAAAATGGCTCTATCACGTCGTGACCGAGCGGGCCAATATCGAACTGATGTTCAACGATCCCTATTGGGCTCGGTACGACTTCAAAACGCATTACCCATTCGAGGTGATGGTGTTCAACGTCACGCCGCTTGTCTATGGGCATCACGCATCGGAATTCGAAAAGCCCGCTGACAGTCCGTATGTCTTTGCCGAGAAACACGGATTGGCCCTCGACAGTCTGGATGACTACTTGAAATTGCTCGATCAGATGTTTCTCACAGCGAAAGATGCCGGAGCCGTTTGTCTGAAAACCACTCTGGCGTATCAGCGTACGCTGCGATTCGAAAACGTCAAAAAAGAACAGGCCGCCAAGGCGTTCGGCAAACGCAGGACCGCATTGACACCCAAGGCAGCGAAGGAATTCCAAGACTTTATCATGTGGCGTTTGGTCGAACTGAGTGCCAAGTACGAACTGCCGTTTCAAATCCATACCGGTCAAGCCCGCATTCAAGGATCGAACCCGATGCTGTTGGTCGATCTGATCGAGGCGAATCCGAAGACGAAATTCATCTTGTTCCACGGCGGGTTCCCGTGGGTCGATGAAACGGGAGTCATCGTTATGCGGCACGGGTATCACGTCTGGATCGATTCCGTGTGGCTGCCGACGCTCAGTTATTCGATGGCGAAGCGAGCTTATCACGAATGGCTGGAAGTCATGCCGTCGAACCGCATCATGTGGGGTGCTGACTGTAACCACGCCGAAGGCATCTACGGCGCGACCGAGTTCACTCGGCGTTGCATCTCTGAAGTCCTGGCCGAAAAAGTCGACCGAGGCGACTTGACCGAGAAACACGCGCTGCGAATCGGCCGTCAGATCCTGCGAGAAAACGCGCTCGAACTGTTTCCGCAATTGAAGGATCGATTGTGGAAGCACAAGACGAAGAAGCTCGTCCCCGTGGTTACGGTGAAATAGTCGACGGAACTGTTTCACAATCGTTTGGGTAGTGGTACATTTTGAAGAAAATCTCTGGCCATCGAACGGGCAGTGTGCTGACAATTGAGGCGGGTCGCTTACCAGACTGCCGACTCGACTTCGATGTGTATGATCTTGCCTTCGCATGTGAAGACCATGAAATCGTATGGTTCACCTTCCTTTAACTGTTCGCCCTCGCGTGCAATGCCGAAGAAGTGACAAAGCGCCGGTTTTCCGTTGGTCTTCAATTTGTCCCAAAACTGATATAGGCCGGCATGCTCGGAATTCTCATCAAAGATCCCGTCGGCGAGAGCAACGATCTCGGGATAATCGTCAACCGGTTTGCCCCAAGCATCCGCGTTGAGCTTTTCGAGTAACAGCAGCTTCGCTGCTTTATCAGTGCGTCTCAAGCGTTCCTCAACTGCGAGCCGTTGACGTACAAGTCTGGCCCGATCCACGGCCCAACCCGTCCCCACACCGATGAGCAGCAAGAGCACAAACATCGCTCGCAGGCTGAATTGCCATCGCTTCGGCTTGTCGCTGTCGCTTCCCATGAGGGGATTGTAGCGAATACGACCTGGGCTCTCCAGTTTTTGGTGGCTCCGTCGTGGCGTTCGTTTTCAATCTGAATCGACTCTGGGATTTCGAGCAGCTCTTTGACGAGGCGATGGGACTTGCCTAAGAGTTGGGCAGGATTTCAAACTGTACCACTACCGTCGTTTGAGTGCTCTTCATTTGCGCTTGCACGACTGATAATATTGAAGGCTGCTGACAACCCCGTCATCTTTTCGCACGGATTCGTTCATGATTCGAGCCGCTCTTGCAGCCGCGATCAGTGTCGTCACGCTGCAATGCAATTACGCCGCCGATCCGTCCGAAAAGCAGCAAGGTGTCGAATTTTTTGAAAAGAAGATTCGTCCCGTGCTGGTTCAGCATTGCTACAAATGCCACTCGGTTACGTCGAAGAATGTGCGTGGTGGATTGCTGCTCGACACGCGGGCCGGCATGCGGCGCGGTGGCGAATCAGGAGCGGCCGTGATTCCGCGCAAACCGGAAGCGAGCGTTTTGATCGATGCAATCCGCTATGAAGGATTCGAAATGCCGCCCAAGCAGCGGCTACCGAAATCCGTTATTGCTGACTTCATGAAATGGATCCGGATGGGAGCCCCCGATCCGCGTGAAGGTGGCGAAGTTTCCAATTCGGCCGGGATCGACTTCGAGAAAGGACGCCAATTCTGGAGCTTCCAGCCAATTCGTGATCCGAAAGTGCCGTCTGTCAAGGATGCCGCGTGGCCTCGCACCGAGATTGATCGGTTCATTCGATCCCGGCAAGAAGCCCAACGAGTCAATCCCACCGGCGATGCGACTCGGCGTGTGTTGATCCGCCGCGCCTATTTCGACTTGATCGGATTGCCTCCGTCCGCGGAAGAAATCAGCCGGTTTCTGGAAGACAAGTCGCCGGACGCGTTTGAAGACTTGATCGACCGATTACTGGCAAGCCGGCACTTCGGGGAACGCTGGGGACGTCATTGGTTGGATGTCGTTCGCTTCGCCGAATCGAGTGGCGGCGGCCGGACTCGCATCTTTGACAACGCGTGGAGGTTTCGCGACTACGTCATCAAGTCGTTCAATCAAGACAAGCCGTTCGATGAATTCGTTGCCGAGCAGATCGCCGGCGATCTGTTGCCGCATGAGTCGGTCGAGCAGGCTCGTGATCAGTTGACGGCGACGGGTTTCCTGGTGCTGGCTCCCACGAATTACGAATTGCAGGACAAGGAATTGCTCGACATGGAAGTCATCGACGAGCAACTCGACACACTCGGCAAGGCCTTCCTGGGGATGACGATCGGATGTGCACGTTGTCACGATCACAAGTTTGATCCGATCCCAACGACCGACTATTATGCGATGGCCGGCATCTTCAAAAGTACGAGGACATTGATCCACGCCAACGTGTCTAACTTTGTGCAACGCCCGTTAGCGGTCAGCGCGGAACGGCAACAGTTACTGACGGCCTACAAACAAAAGGCTGATCCGCTGAAGGCTCGGATCGGCGAAATCAAGAATCAGTTGCAAGTCGCCAACGGCAAATCGCAAACACGAGTTGCCAAGGTTGATAGCTTGCCGGGACTTATTATCGACGACTGGCAGGCGGAGTTGAAAGGCGCGTGGAGTCGTAGTTCGAGCATCAAACAGTATGTCGGCGACGGATACCGCTACGCGGGTGCGGGGAAATCGTCGGCTCGGTTTGCCACCAACAAACTGAAACCGGGACGATACGAAGTGCGGCTGGCATACAGTGCAAACCCGAACCGCTCGTCGAAAGTCACGACGACTATCGAACATGCAAAGGGAACGGCAACTAAAGTTGTCAGTCACCGCCGACAGCCGGCGCTCGGTCGTCTCTTCGTTTCGTTAGGACAATACGAATTCTCGGCAAACGGCCCGGCGGCTGTGACAATTCTGTGCCGCGGCGCCGATGGTGTCGTGATCGCTGATGCCGTTCAATTTCTACCAGCCAGCGCAGCCGACAAGTTACCTCGAGTGGCCCCAGGCAACAGCAAGGTAAATCAGGCCGCGCTGCAAACGGAACTCAAACGGTTGGAAGCCGACTTGAAGGAACTCGGCAAACACGCGCCGCCGTCACCACCGATCGTGATGTCGGTTGAAGAAAACGACAAGCCGGCCGATTGCCATGTTTGTGTGCGCGGGAGTGTCCACAATCAAGGTGACGAAATTCCACGCGGATTTCTGCGAGTCGTCGAGTTCGCCGGCGACAAGATACAGGCCGGCGACAGTGGACGACTGGAACTGGCCCGTTGGATCGGCAGCCCGCAAAACCCGTTGACGGCGCGTGTCATCGTGAATCGCGTTTGGCATCACCTGTTCGGAGCCGGACTGGTGCGAACTGTCGACAACTTTGGCCGCACGGGAGAACTGCCGTCGCATCCCGAATTGTTGGACTACCTCACCAGCCGGTTCATCGAGGACGGCTGGTCAACCAAGTCGGCAATTAAACGCATCATGCTGTCGCGAACTTACCAATTAAGTAGCAAGTCCTCGTTTAACAGGGAGCCAACGGCGACCGCGTCCGTGGACTCATCGACAATTGACGTAAAGCAACCGATATCAATCGACCTTGAAAACCGTCTCCTCTGGAAAATGAACCGTCGTCGGCTGGATGCCGAAGCGATCCGCGACGCCATTCTGACTCTCAGCGGCCAACTCGATCTGACGCAAGGCGGCTCGACCATCCAAAAGGACGCGAAGTCCGAGTTTGGATACAAGATTCGATCAAACCGACGCAGTGTTTATGTCCCTGTTTTCCGCAACACACTGCACGAGCTGTTCGAAGTATTCGACTTCGCCGATCCGAACTTGGCAATAGGCCGCCGCAGTACGAGCACTCTGCCGACTCAGGCTTTATACATGATGAACAGCCCGTTCTCACTCGAGCACAGCCGCCATGCCGCTCGGCTGTTGCTGAAAGAAAAGGGTTTGAGTGACACCATGCGTATTCAAACGGTCTACGTAAATTCGCTCGGACGACGCCCATCGTCTGCTGAGCAAGATCTGGCGCTAAAGTTCATCGATCAGTACATTGCAAATAATGATGATAAGGCCGACGCAACTGAGATCGAAGCATGGGGCCAGTTTTATCAGGCGATTTTTGCATCGATTGATTTTCGATACGTCGAGTGACAGTTTGGCGTTCCTCTCTGGCTCTGAAAACGGTGAGCAGATGCGGTGAGCAGATGCTTGACACGATTTGCAGGTTCGATCACACTTGCCGTGCGCACGAATCCGGTATCCGTGTCGATTGAATCGGCACGCCCGTCAACACCCGTCAACACTCGGCAACTCTGACGAATTCTCAAGAAGGCACGTGTTGCAATACATCACCTTTCAAAATGCCGGAATCCTTATTGTTGGATTAGTCATTTTCCAGTTGTTGCTGTCCGTCTATTCCTCGGTGGTACAGGGGCACAACGCCAGCAAGCAAAACCGACTGGCACTCGAGCTGATCCGGCAGCGGATCGCGACCCAAAACGCCGCGCGTGAGAAGGCCGAAAAGAGCGGCCCCTGGAGCGGTAATCGCAAGTTTGTCGTTGACCGGAAAGTGGTCGAGGCTGACAACACGGCTTCCTTTTATTTCGTACCGCACGACAAAAAGCCATTGCCGCAGTTCAAACCGGGCCAGTACTTAACGTTTAGCCTTAACATCACCGGCCATTTGAAACCGGTAATTCGGTGCTATTCGTTGTCCGACAGTCCGAATCCGAATTATTACCGCGTGACGATCAAACGCGTGCCGCCTCCACGCGATAACCCTGAAGCTCCGGCCGGCCTGGTCTCTAACTATTTTCACGACCATGTGAACGCGGGCGATATCCTGGATGTCAAAGCGCCGGGAGGCCATTTCTCCTTGGATCCGACGCTCCCCAATCCGATCGTGTTGATCGGCGGCGGTGTCGGGATCACTCCCATGCTGAGCATGGTTGGCGGAATCGCACAAGTGAATCCTCAACGCGAGGTTTATTTGTTCTATGGGGTTCGGAATGGCCGCGAACATGCGATGAAATCGTTTCTCGAGGATCTGTCCGAGCGGCATTCGAACTTTAAGATCTTCGCGTGTTACAGCGATCCGCTGCCTGAAGATGTCGAAGGCCGCGATTATCAATTCGCCGAACGCGTGTCGCTCGATCTGATGAAACGAGTCCTCGAATCGAATAAGTACGAGTACTATCTATGCGGTCCGCCACCCATGATGGAAAGCCTGCTGAGCGGACTGGCCGAATGGGGAGTCCCCGAGGGACGTGTGTTTAAGGAAGCGTTCGGCCCGGCGTCCGGAAAGGCCATTAAGAAGACGAAAGAAACTTCCGGACCGGCCGCTGGCAAACAGGCGGCGATCAAAGTTGAATTCAGCCGCGCGGACAAGACGCTTGATTGGAGTGACGATTACGAAAGTCTTCTGGATCTCGCGGAAGCGAATGGAATCGCGATCGATTCCGGTTGCCGCATAGGGAACTGCGGGACTTGCATTGCCGCGATCAAAGACGGCGATTTCGAATGGACGAACGAGCCAAGTTGTTCGGTCGAAGAAGGCAGTTGTTTGACGTGCGTGGCTGTTCCGAAAGGCAATCTGGTCGTCGATGCATAACCGAAATTTGCGTAAGAGCTATTTCATTTGACAAAGATGTGGTGTACAGAAGAAGAATCGGTACAATCTGATGTTTCAAGGTTGGCCGGTCAGCCACGATTGGTGCGCGCCGTTCCTTGGAATCGCCCAGGAATGCGACCTGAAAAACGAATGGACTGAAGCAAATTCATGGAAGTATAACTTCAGAAGGAGACGCTGATAATGAAGCTGTTCCATACAAAAACGGTATTGAGACCAGTCGTTGGCATGGCACTGCTTTTAGCAGCGGCTGGCTGTTTACTATTTGGAACAACGGTGTTGTCCGGTTCTGGCGGCGTCCCGAGTGCCGCCGCGACGGCCATCGGCACAACCGTGGCCGGGTATGCCGAACCGGGCTCGATCGTCGACGCTTCCAAAGTAATGGGATACAAAGCGTGTGTCACATGCCACAAATCGGAAATCATTTCGTGGATGCAAACCAAGCACGCAAAATCGGAACTGACGATCAGAAACTTTTCGGGAAACGTGCAGAAGTATTGTGAAGCCTTGGAGATCACAAAAGACAAGCTGGCCAGTTCGATTTGTGCGGAATGTCATGCGACTCCCAAGGCGAGCGGTACGCGCGGTGCCCGCATCGATTCCGGAATTTCGTGCGAGTCATGCCACGGGCCTTCCGGCAGCGAACAAGGCTGGCTAAACCGGCATGCTGTTTACGGGCCTAATGGATCGACGCCCGAAAACGAAACACCCAAACACTTTGCAGATCGCGTCAAGTTTTGCGAAAAGGCCGGAATGGTCCGCGCGGCCTCTTTGTACAACGTGGCCAAGAATTGTCAGTCTTGTCACACAATATTGGACGAGGAATTGGTGAATGCCGGCCACAAGTCTTCCAGCAGCGGGTTTGAGCTTGTCGGATGGAGCACGGGCGAAGTCCGTCACAACTTTCATCAGAACCAAGCAGATAATTCCGCCGGGCCCAGCCTTTGGAAATGGCGAAACAAAGGCAACGCCAAAAACCGAAAACGAGTCATGTTCCTGGTCGGTAAGATTGTCAACATCGAAATCGCCGTGCGGGGACTCTCGAAGATCAAAGACCCGGACAGTGATTACGCAGGCGCATTCATGGAGCGAACTGGCGAGTCATTCGGTGAGTTGGTCGAAATGATCGGCGGCGTTTTCGAGGATGAAATTCCCGAAGACTTGGCAGCGTTTTCAGAAGACAGCGAATTAGCCGAGAAAATCGGCGCATTAACGGAAGACACCGATTTCTCGGAAGAAGAGGGGCGCAAGGCCGCCGCGACTGTTGCCGATGAGGTTGCAAAATTGGCGCAACAAATTGCCAAACGTGATGGCTCGAAACTCGAGGCGATCGGAGAGCTGATGGAGGATTTGGAAGTTAAGGGTGAGGCCTATTCGTATCCGTCACCGTAGCTGGACCATCGGAATTGCTGAAACTGACCATGTATCAACCTTCGAAATAATTCAACATTAGAAGGAGCTTCAAAGATGCGCATCGTTGTCAATTATCACGTTCTTCGGCAAGGCTTCTCGATTGGCGTATTCGCCAGTGTGATTGTCGCTGTCATTGTCTTGTCAAGTGCCAGCACCGCTTGTGCTCAAAATGCCGTTCTTAAGAAGATCGATCCAGCAAACGTGATCGGTAACAATGATTGTAAAATGTGCCACGGGAGCGAATTAAAGGCGATTCAGTTATCGAAGCATCACAAATCACTTGATTTGTTGAATCCCGCCAACGCACGTGCGAAGAAATACGCCGAGGCAATGGGCGTGGACGACATGCTGAAAGATTCGATCTGTGCCCGCTGTCACGCGACGCCGGCAGGTGCTCCAGGTGCTGTCAAAGCGGCGATGAGTGTCTCGTGTGAATCGTGCCACGGTCCCGCCAAGAACTGGATTGTTGCGCATAAAACACTGAAGGGCATGCCAGGTATCCGCGCAATGGTTCGCAAGAAGAACAACGCTGCGGGGATGATTCGCCCAGATCATATCTACGAAATTGCCAAGAACTGTTTCCAATGCCATATCGTTCCCATTGAGAAGCTTGTCGAAGCAGGTCATCCCGCGACGACAAAATACGACCTTGAGCTGGTCGGCGGATCCAGCGGCGAGGTTCGCCATAATTTCCAACTCAATCAAATGAAGAACGAGTTGGCTCCATCCTTATGGATGAAGTTGACTGGAGGGACCGCGGACGATCGACGGCGTGTCAAGTATGTCGTCGGCATGCTGGTCGATTTGGAAGTCACGTTGCTGAATCTCGGCAACGTCAAGGTGGGCAACAAAACTTTCGCGAAGGAAAACAAGAAGCGATATTTCAACGCCACGGCAAAATTAGAAGCGATCATGGACAAATTGGGCGGGGATGCTCCACAAGCTCTGAAAGATGCCGCCACGGCTATTGAGATAATGGGTAAGCAGAAGAAATTTGGGGCTTGGAAAGGTCAAGCAAAGGCACAAATCGCTCAGCCGATGATTGCTAAGGCCGCGAAGGCGGCTGGCGAATTGAATGGCAAGGGTTTGGCGGCCTTGGACGACCTGCTCAAAAACGGCAACAAGAAACCGAAGGCGAAAAAAGTCGCGAAAAGAGGAGAGCCGTACGACCCCTAAAAAAAGAAGTCGTCTCTTCGTGCCTCGATGTTGTTCCGACCATCCAATGATCGTTTTGCTGATCCCGTTGGTTTGTAATCAAAGCCCTTGCAAATGCCCCTTCCGGCCGTAGCAGATCGCCCGCAACGATGGGATCAGCCGTTTTCCGACAAGATGACGGATGGCGATGTCGCTCGGATTCTGAAGATCTCGCCGTTTAGCGACATTGATGAATCAAAGTTTACGAGTGCTGTCGCATTGGACGGCATTCTGAGAAACGATGCCCGCATTTTGAACTGCCAGGCGGGTGACATCATCATTCGTGAGGGTGACTGGGGGAATTCGGCGTTTTTCATTTTATCCGGTGCGGTGCATGTTGAAATTGAACCACCCGCAACGTCTCTGCCCGACGCGATTTTAGGAAGACGCCAAAACAAACCGAAAACGCTGTTTCACGCATTCGCCCAACTCTTCAACAATCATCGGGAACCAGAATTCCGGGATATGTCGAGCCGGCAACTCGCCGGTCAAGTGGGAACGCGTGGTGCTGGCGAAAGCATGCGGATCTATCTGCAAGACGTCGGTGCCGTCATCGACCGATTCAAGACCGTACGGCTGGAAGCTCCCAAATTCTTCGGCGAAATCGCGGCCTTGGGCCGCATTCCGCGCCAAGCGACGGTTTTTGCCGAGGGAGACGTGGATCTCGTCGAAATCCGGTGGCAGGGCTTGCGCGACATTATGCGTAAGGACGACGGAATCCGAAATCATATCGATCACCAGTTTCGGAGTAACGCACTGGAAACTTTTATTCGTGATGTACCGATGTTTCAGAACGCGACACAGGATCAGATCGAGAAACTGTTGCGAGAAACAAAGCTCGAGACATACGGAAACTATGACTCGGCCAAGCCTTTCAAGGACCTTGCCAAAGAGGGTATCGACTCCGGATTGGTTGACGAACCCATTGTGGCCGAAGAGGGACACCATCCCAACGGCGTCATTTTGATTCGGAGCGGTCTGGCCCGGTTGAGCCAGAAGTACCATCACGGACATCGTACGGTTAGCTATCTGACGCCTGGCGGACAAATCTATGGGTTTGAAGAAATCGCGGAAAGTGCGCGCACGGGAAAAATGGTGCCGTTGCAGTTGTCGTTGCGGGCGATCGGCTATTTGACGGTTTGTGTCGTCCCGACGCCGTTGATTGAAGAACACGTCCTTGGAATCAAACCCGGCCAGCGGCTGACGACATCCGGTCCGGCTTCTTCAGATCAGACGCCAACGCAAAAAGACAATTCCGAAAGCCGAGACGTGGACAATAACTTGCTCGAATTTTTGGTCGAGCAGCGCTACGTTCAGGGAACGGCCACGATGTTGATCGACATGGACCGTTGCACGCGATGTGATGACTGCGTGCGGGCCTGTTCGACGGCCCACGATAGTAATCCGCGTTTCATCCGTCATGGGCCGATGTATGGACATTACATGGTGGCCAACGCGTGCATGCACTGTGCCGACCCGGTGTGTTTGATCGAATGCCCAACGGGAGCCATCCATCGTGAGCGGTTGGGAGGTCAGGTCGTCATCAATGATCAGACATGTATCGGCTGTACGCAGTGTGCCAATAACTGCCCGTATGACGCAATCCGCATGGTGCCGATCCGCGATCAGATTGGGAATCTGATTCGCGACAAGAAGACCCAATTTCCCTTGATTCAGGCGACAAAGTGCGACTTGTGTATTGACCAATTGGGCGGGCCGGCTTGCGCTCGTGCTTGTCCTCACGATGCACTCGTGCGAATCGACATGCGCGACCGTACCACAATTGGAGACTTGCTGAAGAAATGACGTCTATCAAACGAAGACGCTGGCGAAATATCCGCATCTTCCTTCTTCTTTGCATTCTGGTTCTGGCCGTTCATTTTGTGTTGAACGTGTCGATGTACCCATCGGCGTGGCTGTCAGGTTGGGTGTTGCTTGCGTTGATACTGGGGCTTGCATCGTACAACGCACGAAAAAAGCTAACGTTTATCCCGTTGGCGAGATCGAGCACTTGGCTGCAGATTCACATTTACGCCGGGCTGTTGACGTTGCCGTTGTTCTTGGTGCACATTGAATACCGGCCGCCCAATGGCGTGTTTGAAGTCAGCCTGGCACTGCTTTATTTGAGTGTTTTCTTGAGCGGCGTCTTTGGCCTGATTTTGACGCGGGTCATCCCACAACGGCTGACGACGCGAGGATCGGAAGTGATTTTCGAGAGAATTCCGGTCTACATCAACAAACTGAGAACCGAGGTCGAGAGCTACGTGCTCGAATCAGTTTCTGAAACCGACACGACCGCGGTTCCAAGATTCTACCTGAACCGGCTGCAGGCATTTTTCGAACGACCCCGTCATTTTTGGCTCCATCTGGTGCACTCGAATCGGCCGCGCCAGGCTTTGTTAACCGACATCAAGGCGTTGGGCCGTTATTTGAACAAGGCGGAACAAGAACGGATGCTCCTGATCGAAGATCGTGTCCGGACGAAAGACGACCTTGATTATCAGTATTCGATGCAGGTTGTTCTGAAACTTTGGCTGTTCGTCCATGTGCCGCTGACTTATTCCTTGCTGATATTCGCGGCCTTTCATGTATTGCTGGTGCATGCGTTTGCTGGAGCGATTCGATGAGCGGCCCAATTCAGGATTTTGGCCACGGCAGCAGCCAGTATGAACGGCCCACGATGAAATGGGTTTGCGGCTGGCAGGCCCAAGGCCAACCGTGTCATGTCGGTCCCAATAGCCGCGGACAATGTGAAGTCCATCGCGAATGTGTTCCCCATCAAGATGGCGAAGAATTCGTATGTGCGCGACCGCCCGTTTGGGGTGGAAAATGTAAGGACGGCCCACTGCTTGACGGCTCGTGCTGTGAAACGCGCGTTCGTTGCCAGCCGCGGCGGAACTTGTTTGCACGTCGTCGGATGGCCGTCGTCCTGGCGTCTTCACTCGCATTTGGATTCTTGCTAATCATGTTTGGCGGTTCCAATGCGGAACAATTCATTTCACCAGGTGATTTGTCGGCACCGCATTTTATTGCGGCCAATGACTGCAAGAAGTGCCATGCGGCCGCTGGTAACGACTTGAAGACGTGGGCGAGCTGGGCTCGGCGACCGAGCGAGGTCGTGAGCCGCGAAAGCGATGCGTGCCGGGAATGTCACAAATTCGGTAACCACGCACTCGATCCGCACAACCTGGACCCACGTCTGTTGGACGATGCGCGGAACCGTCTGGCGGCCGCGCCCAATTCACGCAGCCGGTCGTGGATTGTTGCTTTAGCGGAAATCGGTCCTGGAATCGCGAGCACCGCCGCGAAAGAGGAATTGGCGTGCAGCACATGCCATCACGAGCACCGTGGAAAGTCGTTTAACCTGAAGCAAATGTCGGACCAACAGTGCCAGACTTGCCACGTCAACAAATTTCATGGTTTCGACCGTGGGCACCCCTCATTCACGGACTTTCCGTATGAGCGGCGTGTCAGAATTCACTTCGATCACAGCACGCATTTCGGGACCCACTTCGCGAATTTCGAACGCATCATGCCACATGGCAAGGCACCGCAAGGATACACGGCCGCGGGTTTGGAAAAGGAAGAGGCTCATGACAAGTTGATCTCGTGCTATGCCTGTCACAAACCGGATCATACGGGTGAGAATATGCTCGTTAAATCATTCAATGTAATGTGTGGCAAGTGTCACGGGCCGCAAATCCAAGACACCATGATGCCGGGAATTCCGTTTCTGGCATTGCCAGATATTGTCGACCAAATGAAGGTCCTGAAAATCTCGATCGGGGAATGGCCGAAGCCGGAGACACCCAGTGGCGTGGGGTTGGAAGACCTTCCGCCATTCATGCAACTGTTATTGGCAGGCGACGACGAATTCCTGAACGCTCGAAAAGTACTTTCAGGAGTGCGACTGGCTGAGTTGGCCGAACCAAATGACGAACAACGTGAAGCGATTCAGACGACCGTGTGGTCGATCAAACGGCTCATTCACGATCTCGTTGCCGACTACGACGGTCGCGTGCAAGCGGCACTGAATGGGATCAGTGATTCCACGGAAAGGACGGAACAACGGGCAATCCTTTCCGGATATTTGCCGTCAGGCATGTCATTGAAAGAAGTTGTCGGGAAAGCGCAAAAAATGTGGTTCCCCAACTTATCGGCCGAGATTGCCGCATTGGAGTCAGGCCAGGAGTTGGAATCGACAATAATTGACATTGATCTCCAGTCGATCGGCAATCAAATCGAGGAAAAAGAGCAGCAGTTGAAAACGAAGGAACTCGCCGACGACACGTTGATCGATAAATTGAAACAGCTTCAAATGCTGGAAATGGAGTTGAAATCGGCGATTAGGCAGGCTGCCGACCGCGGTTGGTATCGCGATGATGAGGACACATCGATTCGGTATCACTCGTCAGGCCATGCGGATCCGTTCCTAAAGGAATGGATCGATATCACGGGGCGCTTGCCCATTGTGGAAAAATCGTTCCATGCGCACGACGCAAACTCACGGGAACCGGATATCGATTTTAGATCGGCCTCAGCCGTCCGGCTGTTTACGATGGTTGCCGATCCGAAAGCGCCATTTCGCTGCACCGCTTGCCATACCGTTGATCGTCGATCCGACATTGGGGCGCTCGTGACAAACTGGAACAGCCTGAAGGCTTTTTTGGGCGAGCACAAATTCACACGATTCTCTCATGCACCTCACGTAATCTTGCTGCATTCGAGCCAGGATTCCATTCTGAAGAAGAAACAGTGCAATCACTGCCATGTTCACGATAAGGGCCCCTACAGCTTCGCCCGGACTGAGTTTGTCGTTCCGGATTTCGATTGGCATGTGAATACCAATTCCAACCAAGTTGATACAAGCGGATTCGCGGCAATGATCAAAAAGACGTGTGAGGCCTGTCACAATTCACGCCAACTTAGCGGCTCATGTCTCGAGTGTCACAATTATCACGTTGGTACTTTCAACCTCGGCCATTGATCTCTACGCGGCATGCCGCCGTGCGTTCAAACGGTTTCAGAGGCGAAGAATAGGTTCCCCGCTGATCCGATACATCGCGACGCGTATCACCAGGCCAGTTTACTGGGGAACTTGGGCTAGCGGGAACCGTCAGGTTCCTGGCCCCCCCCAACCGTTTCCCGAATGTCGCATGTCAAGTGACTGCCATTTGGCAATTTGAGCAGGACATTTCCAAATGGCCGTGTCATACTTGAACCGAATGCTGTCGTAACCGATGATGCAAGGCCGACAAAAGCCCGCTGAAAACCAGAGCCGAGATTGTGGCCAACCCCGAACATATTGAGATTGTGAAAGCCGGTGCCCAGGCGATCGCCGATTGGCGTAAACAGCACCCTTACGATCCGTTGGAACTTTCCGACGCCGATCTATCAGGAACCGATTTTACGGGATCGAACCTGATGTGGTCGCGGCTCGCGGGGGCAAATATGAACGATGCCACGCTTGTCGAAACAAACCTCACGCAAGCAGATTTGACGAACAGCCGCCTGAACCGTGTTGATTTTAGCCGCGCGGATTTGAAACTTTCGAACCTGCGTTATGCCAAACTTCGTGGGGCCAACCTTACAGGCGCCAGCTTGGTCCAGACGGAATTGACCAATGCGGACCTCAGCCGGGCAAATCTTGAGTTGGCGGACTTGAGCTTGGCCAACATAACCGGCGGCGACCTTTCTTATTCCCAGTTGTACCGTACGGACCTCAACGGCGCTGATCTCCGTGAAGCAAACCTAAAGTCGGCTCAGTTGATCGAAACAAACCTGAGACGCGCCAACTTGGAACGCGCCAACTTGTTCGGCGCGACGGTCAGCCGGGCTTATTTGGAAGATACCAATTTCGACCAAGCGGAATGCGGCGCGACAAATTGGCTTGACTTGAATTTCTCGACCGTGAAAAACCTCGACACAGTCCGGCATCGTGGTTCGAGCGCGATTTCCGTTGGCAGCATCTTTCGTTCCGGCGGCAGTATCGTGGCCGAGTTCCTGCGGGGCTGTGGATTGCCGGAATCTTTTATCACGGCGCTGCCCAACCTGCCGTCGCTTTCGTTGCAGTACTATTCCTGTTTCATCACGTTCAATCACAAAGACGAGGAATTCGCCGCTCGGTTGCATGCCGAATTGCGGAAACGCGGCATTCGCTGTTGGTTGGATAAGCAACCCATCGACGTGCGTGTGGAAACACGGTCGGAACGAGGAATTCGCTTGTGGGACAAACTGCTATTTTGTGCCTCAAAAGACTCGCTCAATCATGCCTCAATCGCGAATGAAATTGACGAGATATTCGCGAATGAAGAGCGGCTGAAGATGGTTCGCGGCGTCAGGGCCAAATCGTTCATTCCCATCGACCTGGACGGTTTTATCAAGACCGAGGAATTCAGCAATAGCCGAAATCAAGAAATC
>CAUZVF010000018.1:0-16854 GCA_963582955.1 Planctomycetota bacterium | reverse complement strand
AAATTCAAAAGGCGTTAGCGAGGCGAACGCTGTGGTTCCTCGCTTACGCTTCGGGTTACAATTCCGCGCGATGTTTTGGATACGATGGTCGCAAGACGTTTTATCACAACACAACTTCCGGTAATGCGGAATTGGCTCGTGAATAATCCGCATTAGCCGACTGGCCATAAGAAACCTTGACCGAGACGGTATTGACTCACCGCATCACGTTGCGTTAATGAGTGACCAATGAATGAAACTCCGGGCTCTCATCCCGCGGAACCACTCGCGCCGATATTCGACGAACCTGGGCCGCCGAAGTTCCAACCGCGACAACGCGTGATTGTGCTGCTAATTGCGGTCTTGTGTGACGTTGTCATTTACCGTGGAAATGGATTTGCGGGCCTGTCGTTGCTATTCGTTGTGGCTCCGATTCTTTTCTGCATTGGCAAATTCAACCCGGCGCGGATCGGTGATCTGACTGTTGTCGCCGTGATGTTGATTCTGCTGTCTGTCCGCTTGCTTTGGTACGGATCGGTTTTGCCAGCGGCGTTGGGATTTGCGTTGCTGGCCGCCTTTGCGATGACTCTGTCCGGCCTGCGTCCGTTTGTCCTGGAGACGATGGTCTTCGCCGCACAAACCATCGCATCGGGCTACGCGGGTTTGAACGAGGTTTGGCAGTCGACACGCAGCGCCAAAGTGCCGTCTTCCAAATCGGGCTGTTTCAGCGTCCTCGCCATCGCATTGCCGTTGGGAGCCTTTCTGGCTTTCGGGAGCCTGTTCATCTTGGCCAATCCCGACCTGATGTCGTATTTCGGCGACAGGATGGAGTGGTTATCGACGGCGCTGCGGGAGTGGTTCGTTAAGCACGGCCCGCGTCCGACGGAGGTGCTGTTTTGGATCGCCGTGATCTGGATTTCCACGGGAGCCTTGTGCCCATTGTTGGAAGACGGCCTGGTCGGAACAACTCGGTACCGTGAACGCGGAGACGAAACGGCGCGAAAGGACGAGTCGTCCGCGGAACTGTACACTCCCTTCCGCAATATGTTGCTGACAGTCATCGCATTGTTCGCTGTCTATTTGGTATTCGAATTCAAGACGCTGTGGTTCCGCGTATTTCCTGAAGGATACCACTATTCTGGATACGCTCATGAAGGAGCGTTTTGGCTGACGGTGGCCCTGGGATTGGCGACGGTGGTGCTGTCGCTTGTCTTTCGCGCCAAAATGTTGAAGGACGCGCGACAGCCTGGTCTGCGACGCTTGGCATGGATATGGTCGGCTCAGAATCTTTTACTCGCACTGGCCGTCTATCATCGGCTACTGATCTATGTCGGATTCAACGGCATGACGCGGATGCGGGTCGTCGGTTTCCTGGGAATCTCAGCGGTCATTGTCGGCTTCCTATTGGTTTTACGAAAAATCGCGACCGATCGCGATTTCGTGTGGCTGATTCGCCGTCAAATGTGGACTCTGTTTGTCGCCGTGTACCTGTTCGCCGCGATGCCGGTCGACGTGATCGTGATGCAATACAACGTACGCCGCATTCTGAACGGCGACCCGGCTCCATGCGTGCAGATCAGCGTGCATCCCATTGACCCCGACGGCGTCATTCCGTTGATCCCATTGCTCGATTGTGAGAACGCAACGATTCGTGAAGGTCTGCGAGCACTACTCGCCGAGCGACTGGAACGTGGCAAACAACACGTCCAACAGCGCGAACAGCAAGGATGGACGGCCTTTCAATGGGCCGATCGTCTGATGCTTGAAAAACTCGCAAGCGAGAAGGCTCGGTTGGCGAAATATGCGGAATCCGACACGCGCAAACGTGTACTCGAGCAGTTTCACAAGTATGCTTATCAGTGGTACTGATCAGCATGTTTGGAGGATTCCGCGATGCGAACGAAAGTTTTGTCAATAATCTTTGGTCTCGCCGTTGTCAGCTCGATTGCTGGACTTCATGCGCACGCACAGCATGATCGTTCTGAACAGTTAACCGGACATTCGGTATCGATCTGCGCTATCGGCGTTCAGAAGAATCAACCATGGGTTGCGCACGCACAGCGTGATCGTTCTGAACGGTTAATCGGACATTCGGTACTGATCGGCGCTATCGACGTTCAGAAGAATCAACCATTGGTTGCGCAAGACAAGCCGCCGAAACCGGACGTCGATCCGCTGAAGGACGATTTGAAGAGTGTCCAGGGCCAGTGGACTCGCAAGGTCCTTGACCGGAAGGGAAAACAGATCGGCACGGTCATCAAAGTGATTCGTGGAAAGAAAGAACGCGTCACTCATCTCGATGCCGATGGAAAAGTTCAGCAAGCTCATGCCGTCGAAATCGATCTGCGCCGCAGCGGCGCCGTTCGAGTCTTCACGTACTCGAAATTCGAATTCATCAAGGGGCCCGATGAAGGAAAGAAACTGAAAGGGCGCGGTGGGTATATCTATAAAGTCGAAGGGAACCGGTTTCTGGAAGTCCACGGCCTGTTGATCAGCCAGGAGAAAGAACCCACAAGAGTGCTTGTTTGGGAAAAGGTCAACGAGCGAGAAGCGTAGCTCGGACGATGGGTCGGTGTCCCAACGAATTAAGGAAGCAACGAATGCGCAATTGGGCCTGCTCTTTCTTGTTTCTCGCCCTGGGAACTACCACGGCATGCGCGGCAGAACCGGACAGCTTTTATTTCCACGACGGTCCACGCGCCGGTTCGTTGAAGAGCAACGCGCCGTTGCCGCTGTACGATTCCGACCGGCAACATTTGTGGAACCGATTATTCGCGGCGTTTTACATCCGTGAGAGCAATCTGCCGGACAGCCCGGATGACCGGCCCGTTCGGCGTTTCGAGGGCGGCGACTACATCGACTTCTTCGGCTGGGGCGGGACGACGTATTGGTCCAGCCCGGCGGTCTTCAAGCGGCTCGACGCGTTGCTCGATCAATTCATCAAGCACGATGGAGACCGAATGATCGATGATCCCCTGCGGCGCACGCTGATGCTGCGTGACCTGTGGGCTCCGTACGATTTTCTGACCGGCCAGAACATCCAACGCTTCGGAGATCGTGAAACACGCCGTCGCCGTGACATCCTGTGCCGAAAATTGGCATCGGTCATCGCATCACTCGCGCCGTCAAAACGTGAGATCGCAAGTCTGCCCGACACCTACGCAGCCGCGATCGAGTCAGGACACTTTGATAGCGGCAACCAAATCGATGAAACCGTCGATTATCTGCCAGCAGGATTGCTGGCACGACCAGACGAATGGGTCGAGGTCGATTTTTTCCAGCCGAACCTGCACGAAGATTTGTATGACCGGTTTATCACTCTGCACTCGCGGTCGTACCGCGGCCGATCGTACTTCCGCATCTTCTATCGGTTTCCCGAAGGACGGCGGCAATTGACGGCTTACTTGAAGAATCTGGAAAAGACCGGCATCGACTGGCGACAGGCGGCTCAGGACGGATTCATTCTGCTGAAGAAGGACGCTCCGCAGATTCCCGTTGGGACCGAAGTCGCGCTGGTGCAGTTCCTGGTCACACTCGACGATCGATTGCGTCCGACGCCCACGAAGATTGTCGAGTCGATTCGGCACCGACTGTTTCGCAACGTCGACGGTTCCGACGAGCCAGATACAAACACGGGAGTCGGCGTGACCGTCCGCGAATACACGCTGAAGCGACGCCTGCTGTTCGACAATTTGCGTTACGGCGGTTTGCAGCGGGAACCCGACAACGAACTGTTGTACCGCATTATCTTCCAACCGCCGCAATCCAAAGACTGGGGCACGGAAGGCCGTAAGACGTTGTTTCAACAGTGCATCGATTGCCACATGACGCCGAAACACGACCGTGCCGGAGTTCACAGCATGCCGTCGATCGTGCACATGGGCGGCTTCGACGCGGGCGCCCAATTAGGAATCGTGCATCCACTGACTCCGAAGGAATCCAACACGCAAGGCAAACGCGTCGCCCGCTGGAAAACGCAACACGAAACCTACCGCCGCCTGCTGGATTACCTCGATCGGTAATCCTCCGCAAAAACGCCTTCGGGACTGCATTCGATCAATCGATCTGTTTCCTGGGGCTTACGCCCAATGGCACTCCCTTTAGATGCAACATTCGGGAAACCGTTGATCGGGGCCAGGAAAAAAACCTAACGGTTTACGCTACCAAGCTACTCGCTTTCGCCGCTCCGCGGCTAAAACGGACGGCTTTTCGAATGGGGAGTCTTCGCGCATCCCACGCCGCATGTTGTCATGGAACCCAGAATTGAATGTCGAATCGACTCAGTCAGGAAGCTAACGCTTCCCGCTAGCCTGAGTGAATTGGCGCACATCGATCCAAACTGGAAATTATGATCCGCTCGAATCGCGGCGCGCCAGCCGCCGCTCATTTCGAATCTTTCTCCACTTTCTTTTTCTCAACTTTCACCTGTTTCCCTGGTTCAAGAATCTTGCGATCAACAAGATCGTATTTCCCGCCGGGATGCACGGATTCGTGATCGGGTTTGCCTTCTTCGACCGGTTTGCCTCGATCGTAAAAATGAACGCTGTAGCGTCCGACAACCTCGGCCGTGTGTCCGGTCACGACAATCGCCGTCGATTCGTCGATTCCAATTCCAAGCAATTGCTGGTACCGATCCACGAGTGACGCGAGGTCCTTCTGCCGCTTGCGCTGGCTGAAGTGCTGGTCGATGGCGACACCCGGCAAGAAGTTCAAACCGCGTTCGTATCCGTCGGCCATAATGTCTCGGGGTCCCAGCGGGTTGCCGCGAGCCATGTACTCGCCTTGAATCGATGCGCCGGCCGAGCTGCCGCCGATGACTCCGCCGCGTCGCAGAACATCGTGCATCAACTTGGCGGCTTCGGTGCCCTCGTACGCATCGATGAACCGCCATTGCCGTCCGCCGCCGAACCAGATGCCGGTCGCTCTGCGTAGCGCCTTCAGGCTTGCGGCGTCGTTGACGGATTTCGGCGTGCGACCGCGCAGCACAGTGACTTTTTTCGCTCCGGCACGCAGAAACGAACCGGTAAGACGTGAATCGGCAGGCAATGGATCGGGAGTGGAAATTGGAATGACAACGATCGATGCATCTTTGCCTCCCGCCAACTCGATAAACCGATTCATCAATCCTTTCGGCATCCCGCCGCCGCCCACAATGATCAGCGTGCCGGTTCCGACGATTGGCTTGCCGGGTTCGGCGGGTGGGAACAACGCCTGAGTTCGTTGGACCGCAAAACGCCGCAGCGCCGTCAGATCGGCAAACCGCCGACGTCCTTCGAGTTCAAGTTTGTAGTCGGGCCACGCCTTTGACTTGGCAAGTCGCACTTGGATCGTTGCGCCGGCCGCAAACACGCGCCGGCCCCGTACGATCAAAGCCGCACCAGGATTCAGCCGAAAACCGACCGATTTCGGATTCTGTTCGAGTTTGTTCGTCAACTGGTCCGCCGATTCGTCCGTGTCGGATGCGAATTCGATGACCGTACGGCGAAGAAATCCAAAAATCGAGTTTGCACGGGCATCTTGTTTAATAAGGTCCCATTTCGCGTCAACGAGCAATGGCGAGAGTTGCCGCGAAGTTCCGATGACGCCGTTGCGTTGCAGTAAACGCCGGCAAGCGCTGTCGATTTTCGATCCGGCAAGCACTTCGGTCGCTCGCTTCGATTCGTCCGCCATCAACCAAACCGCTGTCGCTTGATCGATGGCATCCTTGGCGGGACCCGCATCCGCGGATTCCTTGTCGTTGATACGGAACACCTGAAAGCTGAGTCCACGCCGCTGCTGCCACACAGTCATCAATTGTGTCGTCCGATTCAGCACTTCATCATTCTTGCGGCCGACGACGCTGATGACGACAACGCGAGACTTTTCTCGCTTCGCAAAATTCAGGAACGCGGTGGCGGCGTCATCCGGAATCGAATCTCCCGTCAGTATTAATGAGCCTTCAATCCCGTTAACCAATTCGTCACGGGCAGCCGGTCGAACTGATTCCGTTTTTGATTGCGCAACAACATTGGTTGTCGCCAAGTTCAACAACAGAATTGTTGCCGCAAAGACAATCCGCAAAGCAATGAATCGAATGCACATAGTAAGACTGCCTGATCTTATGGGATGACGGTTGCACAACACGATGACGGTCACGCAACGTACGACAATTGGTTACCGGAAATCAAATGGGTACCACATCTTGCCGTTCCGGCAAGGTGTGCGGCGCAGCCGCCGGAAACCGCTCTATCACGATCGAAGCCAAAATTCAGCCTCGCCAAGCAGGCCGGTGAGCATTCGATGCGGAAATTGCTTTCAGCGGCGAAGAACCGTTTCCAGTCGCTGCGCGACACGCCTTGCCTGGACGGCAAGACGTGGTACCCCTACCCCCAAAACAATAACCTTGGTTTGCTGCAACGCGATTGGGTGTGACGAGGTATTATCGGCGGATCACGTTTGCTCAAAATTGTGCCAAAGGGAAGCTGGAAACATGAAACGATCAGTCAAGTTCTTGTTGGTTAGCTTGGGAATCGCGTTCTCGGCGGGCTCGGATGTTCGGGCCGATGACAAGTCGCAAGCAATCGCCGGCTCGCCACTGGGCGTCGGCACGTTTTCCGTCGGCTTGAATTCGGAAACGCAATACCTGGCTGACGTCAGGAATTTTGAGCTGACCGAAACCAACGGACGCATCGTGTACCCGGTTTTTTCCAGCAACGGCAGGTTTCGTTCGTTGACTGTCCACTTTCTGTTTCGAGACGAAAAGCCGTTGCGGATCCACCTGAAAACTCGCGACGGGCAAACGTTCGACAAGACGATCACTCCCATCAAACAAAACCACAAAGACCGCAAACTGTTGACCGAGTGGTGGAATCTTTATGCGAAACGTGTTGACTACTTCGCCCGCAACCACAAGTTCCCGCAAGTTGTCGACAACTATTTGGTCGCGATGCTCGCGCGCCGGATGGGATTCGACGTGCCAAAGTTCAAGCATCGATGGTCGTCCTACAATGAATACGATGCGATCATTGGGACGTTTCTGGGCACTCAGTCGATTCGAGGAGCCATGCAGCGGGACACGTTTCTGAAAGACACGCAACGCACCGAACGCGCCACGATGGCGCTGCCAAAGGCGGTGACTCCGCCGGCCGTCACCATTCCCAACGTTCCCGATGATGTGGCCATCGAATCGATTGCCATGCGCGTTCCGGCCGATTGCTTTTACATTCGCTGCGGTACTTACACGAACTTCCGCTGGATGCGGTCAAACATCGAAGTTTGGAGCAGCCAAATCCGTGACGTCCTCGAAACACAAGCGCAGTCTTTTCGCGTTCAAGAACACCTGGAACGTCAATTGGCGTTGAAAGAAACCACGTTGGCAGTGGTATTTGGCGATTCGATCGTTTCCGACATTGCCGTCATCGGAGCCGACACGTTTTTGAGCGAGGGTGGGGCGGTTGGCGTGATCTTCGAAACCAAAGGCAATGTTGAACGCCGAGTTTTGGAAGACCAATTGAAGAAGCTGCGTGACGAATCGCTGAATCAGAATTCGGATGCAAAAGCGGGAACAATCCACATTGACGGACATGAAGTCACATTGGTTTCGACGTCCGACAACCGCGTCCGCTCATTCACGACCGTTGACGGCAACTATATCCTCGTAACGAATTCGCGAACGATCATGCGCGATTTTCTACGGACGCGTACGGGAGACAACTCGCTCGGCAAGCTGAAAGAGTTTCGGCATATCCGCAACTTGATGCCGCTCAGCCGAAACGACACATGCTTTATGTATTTGTCCGACCCGTTCTTCCGGCGGCTGGTGAGTCCTCATTATCGCGTCGAAATGACGCGGCGGATGCAGGCCGACGCGGAAATCGAACTCGTTCAAGTCGCCCGGTTGGCAGCGCGGGCCGAAGGCCGGCCACACGATTCGGTCGACGAACTGGTCGACGGAGGGTTTGTACCGACAAACTTTGCCGTGCGACCGGATGGCAGCCGGACCGTCATTGACGACGACAGAATTCTCGACAGTCAGCGTGGGGCGCGAGGAAGTTTGTTGCCGATTCCTGATGTTCAAGTTGATCACGTCACACAATCGGAATTCGCGGCCTATATGAAGTTCTCTCAATTCTACCGGCGGCTTTGGCAACGGATGGATCCCGCGACGATCGCCATCCAAAGACAGCCCGGCGCCAACGGCCGTGAACGGGTCGTGTTTGACGTCCAGATCACTCCCTACCTAACTCGCAATTTAGGTTTTCTCGTTTTGTTTTTGGCTCCACCATCAAAGCAACGGATTACGAAAATCGATGGCGATGTCTTGGTGGTGCAAGGCGTGCTAGGCCAAACCAAACCGTACAACGTATTTGGTGCAATCCATGAATTTGAACCCGAATTCGATGTTGTTGCCGGAGAGGTCAAGCCAGTCGATCCGCTGTCGCAGGCTCCTTTCTATCTTGGTTCCACACCAAAGCTGCACATTTTCAGCCAAAATTTGGGAACAATAAAGCCCGATGCCGATGGCTACGCCGAACTGAAGAAAACCGGTTGGCCGTTTCGCACGGGGCATTGGATTCGACAGTGGAACAAATTCCGTGTCCATGGCCCCAGGCTCGACCTGCTAAAGAAAATCACGCCGAAGATACGCCTTGAGGAAGCCGAACGCGCCGCGCAAATTCGAATCCGCGTGGGCGACCTTTCGAAATTGAAGACAGCGGACTTCATGCACGCCCACGGTTATGTCAATGCTCGCATGATTTCCGGGACGAACGTCGAATTTCTGAATCGTGTGACGGAACAATTGAATGTCAAACCCAGCGATGCGTTGAAGGCGGCTGAGACCGTCTTGGCCGCACGACTAACGTGTCCGCTCGATGGAGAATACCGTTTGCAGCAACACGAAAACGGGCTGGATGAATGGCGCTCAACAGCCTGGGAAACTCAAAGCCGGTACGAAGTGAATTCCATACCTGACGGATACCGGTTTCCCGTTCTCGATTGGTTCCATGGGGTTGAATTGGAATTCTCGGCCAACGCCACAACGCTGAAGGCCCGGTTAGAATTGGAAGTGGATCCGGCCGCGCTTGGCAAAAAGAACGGCAACCGATTCTCGCTGCGGTAGGACCGCAAGCTATTATTGTCCGTAGGATTCGTTGATTGACCTTAACCGACGCTTGGTCGTATCATATCAGTCAACGTTTATGCCGATAATTATAGTGTTGCCGACGCGGTAGCCCGACCGATTGACGTTGCCAACTTATCATCGACCTTGGAGATTCGTGAATGCTGACAATCTATGGGAAACCGGGAAACAACGGCGGTAGATTTTGCGACGGTTATTCGCGGCGCAATTTTCTGAAAGTCGGCGGCATGGCGTTGGGCGGGATTTCGATGGCTCAGGCCATGGAAGCCGAGGCTGCTCAGGGAATTGGCAGTTCGCATCGCGCGATCATCAACATCTACATGCCGGGCGGTCCGTCGCATATTGATCTCTGGGACCCGAAACCAAATGCTCCGGCCGAGATCCGCGGCGACTTCGATCCGATTGCGACCAACGTTCCAGGAATCGAAATCTGCGAGTTGTTTCCGCGCATGGCGCAGATGATGGATAAGTTCATTCCCATCCGCTCGATCAGCGATGCCGACGGACGGCACGATGCGTACCAGTGCATGACGGGACGCCGATTCGGTAGTCGCAAGCCGCCCGGCGGTTGGCCGGCTGCCGGATCATGGGTCTCGAAGATGCAAGGTCCGATGAACAGGGCGGTCCCACCGAATGTGGCATTGATGTACAAGACGGGAAACGGCACATGGGGACAATCCGGCACGGGAGGCTTCTTGGGCGTGGCGCATTCACCTTTCAATTTGGTTGGGCGAAAGGCACGCAGCTCGGCCGAGAACATGGTTCTGCACGGTATCACGCTCGATCGGCTGGGAGATCGGCGTCGATTGATTTCGGCGTTCGACAACTTCCGCCGCGAAACTGACGCCAGCGGAGTTATGGAAAGCATGGATGTCTATACGAAGCAGGCCATGGGAATCCTGACAACGTCAGCGCTGGCCGACGCTTTGGACCTTTCGCAAGAAGACCCGAAGATCGTCGCCCGTTATGGCAAAAGTAACGAGAAGTTTCAGCGTGACGGTGCTCCGAAGATGATCGAAAACTTCTGCATCGCCCGCCGGTTGGTCGAAGCAGGGGCACGATTCGTCTCGTTGAACTACAGTCGTTGGGACTGGCATGGAGGCGATGGCATGAACTTTCCCCGCTCACGTGAAGAATTTCCGCTGTTGGACCAAGGCCTGTCGGCACTCGTGACCGATCTGCACGAACGGGGACTCGACCAAGACGTTTCGGTCGTCGTCTGGGGAGAATTCGGCCGCACACCGAAGATTAACAAGAACAACAGCCGAGACCACTGGCCGCGCGTGTCATGCGCCATGATGGCTGGCGGAGGCATGCAGACCGGACAAGTCGTCGGCGCCACGAACCGGCTGGGTGAATACGCTCAAAAACGTCCGGTCAAATTCCAAGAAGTCTTCGCCACGCTCTACAAGAACGTGGGCATCGACTACGCCTCCGTCCGAGAATTCGATCAAAGCGGCGTGCCGCAATACATGGTCGACCAAGGAATCGAGCCGATTCACGAGATCTTGTGAGAGAGTTGCGATGGGCGAGAATTCCGAATTCGTAACGCGCATCGCCGCTCGGCCTGGGACCGCCGAATACGACGCTCAATTTCAGCAGCAATCTCAATCGGCAATCGATGCTGCAATTCGGATGCCTTTGTGTCGTTTCGTGTTCGGACTCTTCGCAATCGTGAACGTAGTCGCAATCTGTGATGACGTTGTTACGGGACGTTTTCAAACGTTGTGCCTCATCCCAATTTTGATCGAATCTCTTTCCATCGCATCGACTGGCAAATCTCGATGTTTTGGAAAACTCTGGGTTCCACACAATTCGAAGTAGAGCTGATGATGTCTCGACTTTTGCTAGGTATCCTTGGCTTTGTCATCGTGTTCGGTTCGATCGTCGGCGGGATGCTTGCTGGTGGATACGTGCATCATTGGCTGACGCCAAACATCCGGTTCATGTACATGATTTGGCTGTGGATCGGAATGACTCCATTCATGTGGATTTGCAGCCGTACGATTCCTCCAAAATGCAATCATACCGAATGGTTGAGCAATTGGCTCAGCGCACTGCCATTATTGGTAGTTGCAGGCATAATTCTTGATGTTTGGTCGGATTGGATTTTGGAAAACGTCTACTTGATAGCTTTTCTGATGCTCGTAGTCGCCGCGTTAATAGAAGTTCCCGCGCGTATTCGGCAAATTCATCAGTGGATTCAGAGATAACTTCGAACATGAATTGGTGGCTGCTGTGCATTAGCTTGGCTAAGCTTCCGAACGTTTCAATCGATTACCGTTGTGCTCAAGTTAGCTGATCTGAGCCGTTTACCGAAACGCCGATGCAACGATATTGGACAAGTTGACCAAACGCCACGGGGCTCTTGACCGGATCGCGGTCGTCAGCAGCAAACAGAATCCTTCGCGGTCCGGATCCATCCAGCACATCGTTCCGGTGGCCCCAGTGTGTCCGAAGGTATTGGGACCAAGCAAGTCACCCCAACTGCCGGATGTTCCTCGGTGGTTCAGCCGCCATCCGAGTCCCCACGGTCTCGCCCGGCGGATTGGTTCGGGGAGGTCGGGCTGATCGACCAATCGGTTCGTGCGCATGGCCTCGATGGTTGCCGCAGACAAAAGACGCACGCCGTCGACCGCGCCGCCGTTGAGCATCATTTGGCAGACGATGGCTAAGTCATCGGGCGCGCAGAATACTCCACCCCACGGAGCGCCGAATTCCTGCCAATACTTGCCGTTCCAACCGAAATCCGATTTGGCTTGGTAATCGGGAGTTTGCACGCGAATCAGCCGCTTGCGGTCGAGGCCTCGTGATCCCAAAGCTGTCGACGACATGCCTAACGGGTCGAAGACTTCGCGTTGCAGGTAGTCACGGATCGTCAAGCCCGATATTCGCTGAATAATCTCCGCGACCGTCAATGTTCCCATACTCTGATAGCTGTAATCCGTGCCGGGTGGAAATAGCGGCTGCGCGGCGATGGCTCCTTCGATGAACTTCTTCAACGGAGCGTGTTGCCGCCGCAGTTCGACATTGTTGGGCACCATGTCAGGCATGCCGGATGTGTGCGTAAACAGATGCTGAACCAGCGTGTCTTCCTTGTGATTCGCGGCAAAATCAGGGATATACCGCGTGACGGGATCCGAGAGATTCAACAGCCCGCGTTCGACCAGTTTCATGGCTCCGAGATACGTGAGCGGCTTGGAAATCGACGCCAGCAAGAACATGCCGTCGGCGCGAATCGGCTCGGCATTCGGTTCGGGTCCCTGCTTTCCGAAGAATTGTGGTTTCACGATTCGCCCACGCCGGCCGACCAGGATCGCTCCGCCCGGCACGGGAGCGTCGGGCCCGGTCGTCCACTTGCGTAACAAGTTGTAAGCGTCGTTGAGGCGTGCTCCGTCGAGTCCAATTTCTTCCGGACGTGCGTATTTCAGTTTCGGCATTGTTGCGTTCTCCCATCGGAAGAGTTTATTGTCGGCCACAATCGGTCGTTGTCATGGTGGCCACTCACCTGTGGAATTGCTATCCTACGCCGACCAAGTATGCCTTTAGGGTGCAATTGTTCGTTTAGCCGCGAGCGGGCACCGACCGAAGGTTGGTCACGACCGGGCTCGCGGTTTTTGAAGCCGATCAGGGAAAGACACAGAAATGGCACGTAAAACTCCCAGCCGTCTTGAGTTACGCAAACAGGCCGAAGCGGCGGAAGCCGAGGAAGCGAAGGGCACAAAAAAGAAGAAAACCACTAAGAAAAAGGCCACTCGCAAGAAAGCGAAGAAACGCACCAAATTAAAACCGATCGAAAAAAAGCGTTTGGTGTGGGTGATCTTTACCGGCAGCATGAAGGAAGAAGCCCGCTTCCCCTACAAACAGCAGAAAGAAGCCGAGGCGAAGTTGGAAACTCTGCGAGCCAAGAAAAAGCGGCTGTATTTCATGCAGCCGGTAAAAGAGGCCTTCACCGAAATGCCGGTCGAAGAAGACGTCGAAGAAGAAGCCGTGGCCGAATAGCTCGATTCCGGCAAGTCACCAGTCCTTGGTGCGACAACGCTCAGTAGGTCCCGCGAGCCGAGCGGGACCACGAAGTGGGCGGACGATGGCGTGTTCGAATTGCTGACAACAATGCGCGAGCCGTCAGATCGGTGACATGGCTAACCGCGATTGCCGTTTGTTCCAGTGACAATCATCGATTGCAAGAACCACTCGCATCAGCGAACATGAATGTGTCGTTTGTGTTTCGACTTCCCAAAAAAGGGGATTCCGTGAAGAGAGCGAGTTTTGTTCTTGGGACTTTGCTTTGCTGCGCGATGACCGTGTCGGCAATCGCCGCCGATGGTGCCGCGTTGACTTTCGAAAAGCACGTCCGGCCGATTCTGAAGGCGCATTGCTTTCAGTGTCATGGCGAGGGAGACGAACTGGCCGGCGGATTGGATTTGCGGCTGCGGCGGTTCATGAGCAAAGGTGGAGAATCCGGTGCGGCGATCGTGCCGAGTAACTCGGTCGAAAGCCTGTTGTTGCAGCGCGTGCGTGATGGCGAGATGCCTCCCGGCGACGACATTTCGAAAAAGCCCTCGAAAGACGAAATCGCCGTGATCGCTCGGTGGATCGATTTGGGAGCCAACACCGCTCGACCGGAGCCTGATGTGATCAAGGGCGGATTTCTAATCACCGAGGAGGACCGGCAGTTTTGGTCGTTCCAACCAATTCGACGTCCGAATTTGCCGGCGGTGCAGCAGCCCCAAAAGTTGCGTTCCGCGATCGACGCATTCGTGTTGGCTCGTTTGGAACAGAAGGGACTTTCGTTTTCACTCGCGGCCGACCGGCTAACGTTGTTGCGGCGGGCGACTTTGGATTTGATCGGGTTGCCGCCGACTCCGGAAGAGGTCGAAGAGTTTCTTGCTGATGAATCCGTGGATGCCTACGGACGTTTGATTGACCGGTTGCTCGAATCGCCGCATTACGGTGAACGCTGGGGACGTCATTGGCTCGATGTGGCCGGCTACGCTGACTCGGAAGGCTATACCGAAGACGACACCGTTCGCCCGTGGGCATACAAGTATCGCGACTACGTCATCCGCTCGTTCAATGCCAACAAGCCGTTCGATCAGTTCATCCGCGAGCAACTCGCCGGTGACGAAATGCTGACGCCGCCTTACAAGAATCTGACTGCCGAACAGGCCGACAACCTGATCGCAACCGGCTTCCTGCGGATGGCTCCCGATGCGACAGCCGGGTCAGTTCCCGATGCCAATCTGGCTCGCAACGACGTCATGGCCGAAACGATCAAGATCGTTTCCAGTTCGTTGTTGGGAATGACTGTCGGATGTTCACAATGCCACAATCACCGTTATGACCCGATTCCACAGTCGGACTATTACGCGTTTCGAGCGATCTTCGAGCCGGCTTATGATTGGAAAAAGTGGCGCTCGCCGACGGGCCGCCGAATTTCGCTCTACTCCGACGCCGACCGAAAGAAGGCGGCCGAGATCGAAACCGAAGCCAAGAAGATCGATCAGGAACGTTCAAAGAAACAGTCCGAATACATTCAACGAACGTTCGAGAAAGAATTGGCCAAGTTACCCGCGGAACTTCGTGAACCGATCAAGAAGGCTCGCGATACGCCTGAAAAGAAACGGACGGCCGAGCAGAAGAAACTGTTGAAAGAGCATCCCAGCGTCAACGTTTCGGCGGGTTCGCTGTATTTGTATGACCGTAAAGCGGCCGACGATCTGAAGAAAATCGCCGCGCGGGCCGCCAAGGTCCGTGGCACCAAACCGATAGAAGAATTCGTGCGTGCGTTGACGGAAGTGTCGGGGCAAGTGCCGGCGACATTTCTGTTTTACCGTGGCGATCACGATCAGCCGAAACAGCAACTGAAGCCTGCCAGTCTGACGATTCTGACATCCGACGGCGCCAAAGATGCGATTCCCGAGAACGATTCCGGTTTGCCGACGACCGGACGACGGTTGGCGTATGCTCGTTTGTTAACAAACGGCCGTCATCCGCTGACCGCGCGAGTCCTGGCCAATCGCATTTGGATGCACCATTTCGGACGCGGCATCGTGCCGACTCCCGGTGACTTCGGAGCGCTGGGCGAGAAGCCGACGCATCCCGAATTGCTGAACTGGCTGGCCGCCGAATTCATGAGCAACGGATGGAACTTGAAACGGCTGCACAAGCTGATCATGACCTCGGCGGTTTACCGGCAAGAACTGCGTCGCGATCCGAAACACGACGAGATCGATCCTGACAATCGGTTACTGGGCGGCATGCCGTTACGCCGATTGGAAGCGGAAGCTATCCGTGATGCCATTCTATCGGTCAGTGGAAAACTGAACGATACGCCGTTTGGCCCGGGAGTGCCCGTGATGCACGACCGAGTCGGCCAGATCGTCATCGGCAAGGAGAACTTGAACGCGGGACGACCCGGCGCGGTGATTCCGTTAAAGGGCGAGGAATTCCGGCGTAGCGTTTTCGTGCAAGTCCGCCGCAGCCGGCCGGTGGGAGTTCTCGCGACATTCGACGCGCCGCGAATGGAACCCAACTGCGAGAAACGCACGAATTCCACGGTGACTCCGCAGTCATTGATGCTGATGAACAGCGACTTCGTCGTCCGCCAGTCCGAACACTTCGCCCGACGCATCAAAACCAACGTCGGCGACGATCCTGCCAA
This sequence comes from Planctomycetota bacterium, assembly GCA_963582955.1. Lineage (GTDB taxonomy): Bacteria > Planctomycetota > Planctomycetia > Planctomycetales > Planctomycetaceae > CAUZVF01. The sequence continues at coordinate 1,090 of CAUZVF010000018.1, read as the reverse complement.
ACAAATCAGCTACGCCTGGAAGCTCTCGTTCGGCCGTACTCCCGCCGCCGAGGAATTGAACGAAGCCACGCAATTTCTCAAAGACCAAACAACACACTTCGCCGCCATCGCTGCGAAGAGCAAGAAAAAGAAAGACGACAAAAGCCTCGAACCGGCAACGCAGGCTTTGGCGAATCTCTGTCAAATGTTGTTCAGCTCGAACGCGTTTTTGTATGTTGATTGACGTGGAGTGAAGGGGTCGCGCAGAGGAAATCTAATCATGAGCATCGCACACGAACACCTAATCATCGGCTCGGAAATGAACGGCACTCTGATGACACCAGAGGAATTCGATACGCTCGAAGATTGGGATGAGTTCTACAAGTACGAGTTGATTAACGGAGTCTTGATCGTGGTTCCTGCTCCATCTGTTGGCGAACGTGGTCCAAATGATTTGTTAGGCCAGTTGTTGCGGAATTATTCGGAGAATCATCAGGAAGGCTCGGCCTGTGACTACACGGTGTCGGAACACACGATTCCCTATTCCGAAAATCGGCGCCGCGCAGACCGGGTTGTCTGGACGGGGCTTGGACGCATGCCTAACGAACGTAAGGACATGCCTTCAATCGTGATCGAATTCGTATCCGAAGGCCGCACGAATCGTGAACGCGACTACCGGACGAAACGTCGAGAATACGCCGAACTTGGGATTCGCGAATATTGGATTATCGACCGCTTCGAACGACAGATGACGGTCGTTCGCAACGAGCAACAGACACAAACAGAAATCCCTATCGATGAGTCATCAGTTTACCAAACACCGTTGTTACCCGGTTTCGAATTGGCGATCGCGCGACTGTTTGCCGAAGCGGACAAGCTGAAGCAAGCTCAGGAAGAATTGGACGAATGAGATACAACACTTCGAATCAAAATACGTCTTGCATGCCGCGGCGTCATTTTCTCGCGTCGAATGCGTTGGGGATTGGCAGCGTTGCGTTGACGTGGTTGTTGGATCAGGAAGGACTGCTGGCCAAGCCTTCGAAGCCCGATTTGCAGAAACGGCAATTCGATTTGACTCCGAAGCAACCGGTTGCCGAGCCGCGGGCCAAAG
>CAUZVF010000017.1:0-16862 GCA_963582955.1 Planctomycetota bacterium | reverse complement strand
AGTTTCCGTGACCGCTGAGAATCGAGGAGTTGCACCGTTTTATTATGATTGGCCCGTTCAACTACGTGTCGAGAATCGGGCCGGCGAGACGTCTAACAGCGCGACATCGTGGAAACTGACGTCCGTGTTGCCCGGACGAACGACGCGCTGGCAACATGCCATCCGAATGGGTGAGCTTTCCAAGGGGAATTATCGCATATCGATGCGAGTCGCAAATCCATTGAAAAATGGCAAGCCGTTCCATTTTGCCAATCGGGAACGAAAAAATGACGGTTGGCTGCCGCTCGGCTCGTTGCGTATAAAATAGTCGCTTCAATTTCCGCAGCAATCTTACCGTTCGACTCGGAGGACGTCATGAAAAGCATAAGCAGAAAGCATCCTGTCGCAGCATGGTTGGCCGTCATTTTTACGTTTTTGATTTCGGCTCAGATATGCCCGTCACAAGCGAATGCGTTTGCCGAAACAAAGCCGAGCGATTCGGATGACAGTTGGCAAGTGATCTTTATCGGCGGACAACGCATTGGATATGCGCGTACGACAACTCGAACCGTTAAGAAGGACGGGAAGGCCATCGTGGTCACTTTGAATGAGACTCACATGACGTTCAAGCGTTTTGGACAAGAACTAAAAGTGCAGATGAACTTACGGACGGAAGAGAACCAAGACGGTGAAATGTTGCGATTCGTATCCGAGACGAAAAATCCGCCAGCCGACACCGTGAAAACGATCGGAACGGTTCAGCAGAATCGGCTCTACCTGGAAATAGTGATTGCGGGACGGAGTCAAAAGACGAGCATCCCCTGGGACCGCGACGTGAAAGCGCCCGGCTATGAAGATCGTCTACTGCGCAATCCCCCTTTGAAACCGGGCGACAAACGGAAATTCAAGTCTTTCATTCCTGAACTCAACAAGATCACCGACGTGTCGATCGTCGCCGTCGACATGCGACGCGTGAAACTCTTCGACGGCACAACTCGCGAAGCACTGCAAGCCCGTATTACTCAGTCGCTTCTGCCGAAGATGATCCAGCGAACTTACCTTGATGAAAACGGAAACACTCTGAAAACGGAAACGCCGATCCTCGGGACGACAATGGTGACCTATTCGGTTTCGAAGGAAGTCGCGCTCGAAGCCATCGCCGGCCAAGAGTTGGATATCGCGGTCAGCACGTTGGTCCGTCTCGATAAGCCGATCCGCAACGCGCATGACGCGCAAAAAATCGTCTATCGGATCACTGTCCCGGAACTGAATCCGTTGGATTATCTACTCAAGGGTCCAACACAATCGGCAACACGCGTTGATGACGACACGGCGGAATTGACTGTCACACGTCTTAGGCCGGATCCGAATGCGCGGCAGGTACGTGGCAAGCCGGAATATATGGGTCCAACGCGATTCCTACAAAGCCGTGATCACAGAGTCGTCGAGCATGCCCGTCGGGCGACCGCGGGCCAAACCAATCCGACACAAATCGCATTGAGCATGGAAAAATATGTTAACAAAAACCTGAAGTCCAAAAACTTTTCGACGGCTTTGGCATCGGCCGCCGAAGTCGCTCGTGACATGCAAGGTGATTGCACCGAACACGCGGTTTTGCTGGCGGCCATGTTGCGAACAAAGAAGATTCCGTCACGCATCGCTGTCGGATTGGTCTATAGCGAACTCCATGCGGCATTTGCCGGACACATGTGGACGGAAGCGTTTCTCGGCGGCAAATGGCTTCCATTGGATGCAACGATGGGGCGCGGCGGCATCGGACCCGGACACATCAAACTGGCGGAATCCAGTTTCGCCGACGACGCACCGACGCCTTTGGTCACAATGCTTCCACTGCTTGATATTCTGGGGAAGATGAAGATTGAAGTTGTGAAAGTCGAGTGAGGATGGATTTCGATTATCGAAACATTGCTTGCGACTTTTGAATTCGGACGATCGAGCCTTTCCAGAAGATACAGTAGCCCAGCACAAGCAAGGAAATTGCTGAATTTCCAGCACACCATCACGTTACAAAGGAATCCTCAATGGCGAAGAAACCCATCATCCCCGCCGTTTGGCAGATTCCGCAAGACTTTCGTGATCGGCTGGGTGAACAAGCAGGGAGGCAACGGGCAATGTTTGCCGACGGGCATCTGCTGTTGATCCTGCACGCTCCGCCGGATCCCGATGAAGATGAACGCAAAGGCCGGTTCTTTTGGCGGCAACCCGACGGAACGTGGAGTTCCGACGGTGACATCAAGTCCTTGCGCAAGCATTTGGCCGAATACGAAACGCTGCTTGACAGTTTTGAAGAGCAAGACGAGCGTGCGTCGACAGCGAAAGAATACTTTGCGATTCTATACGTATTGGCTCCGATTCACCGGGCTGCCCGCAATCTGCATCAGGCGTTACAGCAAGCCCGCGAACTCGTGCCCGACGACAAGGACATCATCAACATGCGTGACGAGGCGTATCAAATCGAACGCATGTCGGAATTGCTTTACGCGGACGCTAAGAATTCACTCGATTTCATTATCGCACAGCGGACCGAGGACCAGGCGGAAACCAGCCATCAGATGGCCGTCTCATCCCATCGATTGAACGTATTGGCGGCTTTCTTCTTTCCACTCGCAACACTGAGCGCAATCTTCGGAGTCAATTTGTTCCACGGCTGGGAACAAGATAACTTTGATCCACACACGAAGGCACCATTTTGGGTGATGATTGGAATCGGTCTGATCATCGGATTCCTACTAAAGTCGTTCATCACCAACGAGACACCCATGAAGCCAAATGCCAAGAAATAGAATCTGGAAAACACCAATGACCGAACAACTCAACAAATTCAGCTCAAGAGTCACGCAGCCAGCCTCACAGGGGGCTTCGCAGGCCATGCTGTTTGGAACCGGCATGACCGAAGACGACATGAACAAACCACAGGTTGGCATCGCCAGCGTTTGGTACGAAGGCAACACGTGCAACATGCACCTGCTTGATCTCGCCAACAAGGCGAAAGAGGGTGTCAGCGAGGCCGGTTTGATCGGCATGCGTTTCAACACCGTGGGCGTCAGCGACGGAATCTCGATGGGTACTGACGGCATGTCGTACTCGCTGCAATCACGCGACCTGATCGCCGATTCGATCGAGACAGTCATGGGAGGCCAATGGTACGACGCCTTGATCACGATCCCCGGTTGCGACAAGAACATGCCCGGCTGCGTAATGGGCATGGCCCGCGTCAACCGGCCGTCGTTAATGGTTTATGGTGGAACGATTCGCGCAGGTTGCACGAACCGGCATCCGAAACTCGACATCGTTTCGGCGTTTCAATCGTATGGACAATACCTAGCCGGCTCGATCGACGACGACGAGCGGCGAGAAATCGTCCGGTCGAGCTGCCCCGGCGCCGGCGCGTGCGGTGGAATGTACACGGCCAACACGATGTCATCGGCGATCGAGACACTGGGGATGTCGCTGCCGTACAGTTCGTCGATTCCCGCCGACGATCCGTTGAAGTTGGGCGAGTGCAAGGCGGCTGGCGAAGCCATCGGGCGGTTACTGGAGTTGGATCTGAAACCGCGCGACATCATGACTCGCGAAGCCTTCGAAAACGCAATGGTCATCGTGATGGCTTTGGGAGGATCGACAAACGCCGTGCTGCACTTAATTGCGATGGCGCGAGCGGTTGACGTTCCGCTGACGATCGACGACTTCCAGGCGGTCAGCGACAGAGTTCCTTTCATTGCCGATTTGAAGCCCAGCGGCAAATACGTCATGGAAGATCTGCACAACATCGGCGGGATTCCAGCCGTGCATAAATTTCTGCTCGAACATGGCCTGCTGAACGGAGACTGCATGACGGTAACCGGCAAGACGCTGGCCGAAAACGTCGCCAATCTCGACAAACTTGCCGACGGCCAAGAGATCATTCAGCCGATCGACAAGCCCATCAAAGAGACCGGTCACATTTGCATCATGCGTGGCAACTTCTGCCCCGACGGAGCTGTCGCAAAGATCACCGGCAAGGAAGGTCTGCAGTTTTCTGGTACCGCCCGTTGTTACGACTCGGAAGAAGACATGCTGCGTGGGCTCGAAAACAAAGAGATCCAGAAAGGCGATGTGATTATCATTCGCTACGAGGGTCCCAAGGGTGGACCGGGAATGCCGGAGATGTTGACTCCCACGTCAGCCATCATGGGAGCTGGACTGGGCAGCGACGTGGCATTGATGACCGATGGGCGTTTTTCGGGCGGTTCCCACGGATTCATCGTCGGACACGTCACTCCGGAAGCTCAGGAAGGCGGACCAATCGGTCTTGTTCAAGACGGCGATGCGATCACGATCGATGCCGAGACCAACACGATCACCGTTGATGTGCCCGACGAAGAACTGCAAAGCCGCCGTGCTGCCTGGACGGCCCCGCCCTACAAGTTCACTCGCGGAACGCTCTACAAATACATCAAAAACGTCGAGTCGGCATCCAAAGGCTGCGTGACGGATGAGTAGAAGTTTTTGAGGCGGGTACATGGGTACCGCACCTTGGAACAAGGTGTGTGCCGCAGGCACTGGAAACCGCAGGAAGAACGTTCAAACAAAAACCGATCAGGTTCTGTCACGAAAGCACAAGACAGGTTTCCGGCGGCTGCGCCGCACAACTTCTGGCGAAGATGTGGTACCCAGTGAGGGGTGCCAGATCGCGAATCGCAACAGATGGGTACCACACCTTGGAACAAGGTGTGTGCCGCAGGCACTGGAAACCGCAGGCAGAATGTTCAAACAAGAACCGAGCGTGTTCTGTCATGAACGCACAAGACAGGTTTCCGGCGGCTGCGCCGCACACCTTCTGGCGAAGATGTGGTACCCGGTGACGGATGCCAAATCTAAAATCGCGAATCGCGACCCCAGTCACCGTTCAATGCCCGCCTGCAGACTGAACCCCATCAACGTCAAGTGCCCGTCACGGAAATCGTTGCCCGTGCCGGCGCTGATCAGTCCGCTGTCGCCCCAGACTTGAGCGACAAAACCCAGCTTCAGCCAAGTCAGAGTGTTAGCACCAGAGTCGTCGTATTGCAGATAATCGCGGTTGTCCCAGATTATTCCGGCTTCGAATTCTCCGACGGGAATGATGTCGGTCTTGTCTTCGGAAAGAGTATTCGAAGTCGTTCCCGCTCCGCCGCCCGGCACCAGCAACGAGAAATTAGCCTGACGCTCATTGCTGCCGACCATCATCGAGCCACGCGACTTGCCGTAAATCCACCAACTGCGACCCATGGGGATTCCGATGTTGATGGCGGTTGTCAGTCCGACGCCTCGGAAATCTTGAAACGACGACGTCGTGACGGCCGCTCCGTTTCCACGTCTGAGACTTGCCGCGAAGACTTGATTGATAGTCGAGTAACGAGTTCCCAATCGGAACTCAACGACCGAGTCTCCCAGAAAGTCGATATCCGACTCACTCATCCGCTTGATTTTCGAGACTTCCGGAAGATTGATCGACATGATGTTGACGACGCTGTTGCCTTGGATCGATTCGTTAGTCGTTCCGCTGCCAACGTTTTGCCGCAGATTGCCGCTGAGACTTAGGAAGTTGCCACTGGCTGTCAGGCCATAATCGGAATCTCCGAATCCCCAACCGACCTCGAATCGCGGAGCCAATCCGTAATCGTGCTCGATCCGAGTGTCGACGTTCAGTCCGGGAAACAACGCAGCCATGGTTCCCGGCAACAGGTCCGTAAACGAATCATTCGACCACGACGGTTGCAGAAAATCGAAACCAAAGGCAATCGAAATATCACTGTTGACTTGCGCGCTCCCCATGTTCGATGGAATGTACTGCGGCGCATACGGAGCACTGTTGGGAACGACCGATTGATAAGCCGTTTGTGTCACCTGATCGATCGCGTCGATTGGTTGTCCGATTGATTGATCCGCTTCCACAAACGTTCCAGCGACAACCGCGCTGCTGTAGACGCGAGATGTCAGCTGACGGACGAACGGACTGACGGTCCGACGAAGAATTGCTCGCACGTGGTCTCCATCCGTCATCCGCGAGACTCTGAACTTCGACAACACATGCCATTGCGACGACGGCGAATGCGGGCGCGAATAGTCGCACCGGACACAACCGAATGGAAGAATTAGTCCACAGAACCATGATGCTCCCCAGTTTTTCAACAGACATAAGCTGTTCGAATTCCCAATGGAATCGCCGAAAATTGAAACTCAGCGGCGAAACAGTCCCTTCAGTTTGCGTGGATCAAAATCGATCCCGTTCTTCGTCGCGACGCGCTGCACAAGTTCGCGAATTTGTGTGTCGTTCAAATCCAGACCCTGGACGATATTTCCATACTTGTCGTTCAACATTTGTTGGAATCCCGTGACGCGTTCCTCGACCAGGATGTTCGCCTTGGCCACCAGTTCCTTTCGACGCGATTCAAGCTCGCTCGACAGGAACCGATTGACGCCGTCGGCAATCTTGGGGCCCAAGTTCGACGAGAGTTTCAGTTTCGGTTTGCGGATTGCTCCCGACACGTCGATCGTGGCATCGAGTTGATGGATCTCGCTCAGCACGCTCGCCAGCGCCAGTTGCACTCGCGGATTGCTGTTAGCAATGGATTCGACGGGGATCGTCAGCGGCTCTTGATGGAAATCCACTCTCCCCGAGACGGTATCATCGACGAATCTCAGCTTGGCTTCGCAGGCCAGTCCCGAGGAATTCGGTCCGTTTCCCGCGGGAAGAACGTACGTGACAAAAACATCATGAACCGGATTGTCGCCGGTATGATCGAGTACTGCCTCGACCAAAATACTCGCCGTGCCGTTGGCCGTCACCCGGAAAACAGCCGGCCGGCCATACACGCGAGGATTACTGGTCAAACCCGTGATGGTTCCTTCAAACGCCAGGTCGTCGCCACCCAATTCGCATCGCCCGGAAACGTTTAACTTTTTGACGAGCAACTTCGGCAATTTCGCGCCGCGATCGAACGGGATGTCGCGGCCGCGCGAGCGTTCCGGTTCAGTTCTTGCGGTCGCGATGGCCAACTTCTCGCGAATCCACACGGCCCATTCCACGCTTTCCTCAAGCTGAGCTTTCAGTTCTTCACCCAACAATTCCTGAGTCAACTTGTCGCCGTCAAATTCTTTGAGAAGCTGCAACTTGTCTTTGGCAGCCTGCATGTCGCGCTGCCGTGATTCGTCGAGCGATTTCATGTCGCCGCGAGCGTCTTCGACGAGCATCGGTAACTCGCCCCGCAATCGCTTGAGATCCTCTTTTAGCATTTCGGCTTCTTCAGCCACACGGGTATAGGCTTCGATGCGGCCGATCGCGTTGCCTTTCGTGTTTTTGATCGCGTTCTTGATCGCGTCGATCCGCTCTTTCAGCGTTTCCGATCGCATCTTCAACTCACCGAAGCGGCCGTCCCATTTTTGGTTCAGTTCCTCGGCATGGCGAACTGTTTCGAGTTGCCGCGGATCGAGACTTCCCTTGATGCGATCCACCATGTCATTGGCGAGCTTCTTCGAGAACTCGGCAACCTTGTCACTCATGCCGTCAAACATTCCGGGACCGTCCGTCTCGTCTGATTGCTCGGATTCCGGCAGCAGCCCGTCGTTGTCACGCGGAGTTCCCCAGCGCAGGCCCGTGATTGATCCTTCTTCGATGACATAGATTCGCCGCAGCAGTGCATCGCCGGCGACGCGCATGCGCATCGATTCGAATTCGATCAGATTCGTACCGGGTTCCGAAGGATTCGCCACTTGGACGTTTTTGATTTGGAATTGTGGCGGGAAAAACCCCGAAGTCAGGCCGGCGACGTCGACTTTCGCACCGACCGCGCTTTGTCCGCCCGAGACGACGGCGTACCGCAACAGCGGATCAAACGCAAACGCGAAGAACACCCAAACGAGTGTGACGACCACGAATCGTGGAATCAGGTACTTCCATCTCATTAGGCTTGCCCCAATCTGCCGGCCCATTCCGAGCCCCACAGCATCTGCACGATCTTGAACTTCTTCAGCCGCTCGGAAACCGGCGGCGTGTACCGCCGAGTGGGAGGCTCGACCAATCGGTATGCCGGGTAAGCGATCAGCAGCCCCAACACCAAACTGCCTAGAACGATCGTGTTGTTGAAGTCGGTCCACGGCATAACGGGCGTGTTGTACAAAGCCGTCCACATGGGCTCTAACGATTCCCATGTCAACAACGCCAACCCGATTTGATGAGTCAGCGGATCGGTGATGGTTCCCACCCAAGAGAAGAGGAACGCCGACAACATGCCGGCTCCCAAATTCACCTTGGTCCCACACAGGACGATCATCAATGCGATCGCGGTCAAATTGCCTTTGGGAACGAGCCCGATGACGATGCCCAAAGCGAACCCCGCCGCCAATCGACGCGGCGTGGCCTCATCGGTCATCGCCTTGGCCAAGAAGCGAACCGGCCTCAAGAAAAACAACATCAGTGCCGTGCCTCCGTACAAGCGCAACCAAAGGTTGATTGCTCAGAACGCTTAATTTGTAGTTTGGTGCCGAAAATCCGAACCACGGATCAGAACAAACACGCGGCGCGTGCGCAAAATGAACCGCGATCAACGACAGTCGCTTGTACTGAGATCGGCATTGGGGGCCGTCAAATTGCATACAATCGGAATAATCCGCAAAGTTTGCCTGATTTGCCGCGGACGGGCCTTGCACGGCATCAAGCCGAGAACAGCGTTGCTTCAATCGCCAGCCCGGGACCGAAACCCAAGGCAACGCAAGGAGTTGCAGCTCCGGCCTCTCGCAGTTCCCGCAGGATGAACAAGACGGTTGGCGACGACATGTTGCCGTAGTCAGCCAATGTTTGATACGACACGTCGAGTGCTTCTCGTTCCAATTCAGCGGTCTCGCCAAATGCCGAAAGAATCCTGGGGCCACCGGGATGTACGGCCCATGACTTAACCGCTTTGATGCTAAGCCGATTGGAAGCCAGCCAGTCATCCAGCCAGGGCCGCAACTGCTGTTGGATCAAATCCGGCACGCGAGGAGACAACGTCATCGTAAATCCATGATCGCCGATTTGCCACGACATGGCGTCTTGTGATTCCGGAACAACCGTTGAACCAGTCGCTTCGATTTTCCAACAATTGACCGATTGCCTCGTTGCACCCATGCAAACAACCGCGGCGGCGCCATCCGCGAAAAGCGCGTTCGCGACAATCTGATCCGGATCCCAACCGTACTGTTGGTGTAAACTGCATAGTTCGACCGCACAAACCAAGACACATGCGCTGGGATCGGCTTGCGTGAAAGCGCGAGCAACCCGCAGCGCGTTCAAGGCTCCGTGGCACCCCATGAACCCAACATGCGTCCGCGCGACTTGCGGGCTCATGCCAAGTTCTTCAATCATTCCGATGTCAAAACCAGGAGCACCGAATCCGCTACATGACACGGTAATCAAGTGAGTAATCTCTGCCACGGAGACGCGTGATTCATGCAGCGCGTTTTGACTCGCTTGGACCGCCAATTGACAGGCTTCCCTGTTGTACACATCCATCCGTTGGGAAGTCCGCGGCCCGCGATCGGCGGCATCATTTGCCGCCCCGTAAAAACTCTGCCGGCCTTCCAGGCCACCGTCGTTTGATTTCAGGACAACACTGTGCCGCTTCTTCACTCCGGTTCGACGGTACAGCACTGGCAGTAATCGCTCATGATCATCAGTTTGACACGAGAACGATTTGCAGATCTCAGCCAAGTCAGCTTGCGAGGCGCAATGAGGCGGAACGGCCGTGCCGATTCCGGCAATGTAGGAACTCATCCAATTAGTTCTTTCGGTACGAAAAATGGGGATCGCGACGGAACCGGAATGTAGGGTGTGTCAATCGGGCACTTCGTATGACGGTGCGTCCGCGCCGGCAGAGTTATTGTACAATGTCCCCAAATCTCACATCGCTCTGCCCGCGCGGACGCACCAACGTTCGGCGGGCCAGCTTGACACACCCTACGATTTTGATGAGACATGCGGACTATGGTAACGAAATCTGGGCGTTCAGTCTGCGAATCACGGGTGTCGCCAATGACGGGCTCCAAGACAGCAACCTCAGAATGACACTGACGAGAAACGGATGACGAAGCGTTCCTGCAACGGCACGGCACAATTGTTGGCGGCTATGGATTGTTCGACGGTGCAGCTCGATCCATTGACGCGCGAGTCTCGGATCCCACTGCTCCACGGCGGCTGAGACGAGCGGCGTCACTGCAACCGCCGATGCCAATGCCCATGCGATGCCTTCACCTGTGAATGGTTCGACATAGCCCGCCGCGTCGCCCAACAAGAACACACGATCGCCGGCAACCGGAGTTGTCCGGCACGTTAGTCCCGTTGTTCCCTTCCACTCGCCGAACGAGCCGTCATGCGCATCGCCGGTCTGGCCATTCAATGGGATTTGATCGTGCGGCAATCCCGCATCTCGCAAGATCGATGCGACGGCCAATTCGGCACGTCCCAACGATTTAACCAGAGAACGATCGACCGCTGCCGCGATGTTAAGACTGCCGTCTTCGACCTGGACGATTCCAGCATAACCATTTCGGGCAACTGCCATGTAGATCGTACCGCCCTGGAACCATCCGTCGGGATTCGGTACGGCTCCGCCGATTCCGATGCGAGTTGTGGCACTGACTTTCGTCCGAAACGACGGCGACTTCTTCAGGAATTGACTGCCGAGTCCACCGGCGAGGACAACAACGCGCGCCCGTGTCAATCCTCGTTGTCCTCCGCTTGACAGCGCGACGGAAACGAAATCGTCCCCGTGTTCCTCAAGTTCCGCCTGTGAGCTATCCAGGAATTCGGTGCCGACCGAGATGGCGGCGTCCACCAGCGCGGCATCAAACGCTTTACGAGAAACCGCGATTCCGCCTGGGACGCGCAACGTGACATTGCGAGTTCTCTGCCACAACGAGAATTCGCGAGTCGGGATGCTGCCCAATCGATTGACGGATTCGCTGAGACCGGCCTGTTCCAAGATCGACATTGCGTAGGCATTGAAACATCCCCCGCAAACTTTCGAGCGAGGAAACGACTTTCGATCGAGCAGCAGAACTTGAAACCCGTCACGAGCCAGTTGATGTGCCGCCATCGCGCCCGCCGGTCCGGCGCCGACAACGAGCACATCCCAAGTCTGTCGTATCGCGGTGTCGAGATTCAAGGTCGCCTGAATCATGTCGATTCATCCAACTCAACAAAAAAGAGCACTCGGCAGCATACCGAATGCTCTTGGGAATCTCAGTTCGATTGGTCGCGTTTTCAAACCAGCTCGTGAATCACGTCGCGGTTTTCGACCAAGTATTGCGGACGCCCGTTGGGATCAGTGATCGTTGTCGAGTCTGGATCGATCCCCAACTGCTTGTAAATTGTCGTAAAGACGTGCTGCAGATGGATGGGACGATCCTGAGCAACCTCGCCCTTGCGGTTCGTCGTACCGATAGCTCCTTGATGGCGGAAACCGCCACCGCCGAGGAAGAAGAACGCGGCTCGCGGCCAATGGTCACGGCCCGCTCCGCCGTTGATCCGTGGCGTCCGGCCGAACTCGCCGGACATCATGATGATCGTATCGTCCAGCTTTCCGCGAGCGTCCAAGTCTTCGATCAGAGCAGTCAATGCCCGGTCCAACGGGGGTAACTGATTTCGCATATGCCCGAAGTTATTTCCGTGAGTGTCCCAACTCCCATAGGCAAGCGATACACAGCGGACACCAGCGTCGAGCAACCGACGTGCCGTCAAAAATCCCCGGCCACTGTAGCGGCGGTCGTTGCCATAACGGGCAACAAGACGCGGGTCTTCGGTGCTCGTATCCAATGCCTTGGCCAGTTCGCCCGACGTGATGATACCAACGGCCCGCTCGCTAAAGCTGTCGATCGCGCTCAGCATCCCGCTGCGATCGACATCTCGACGCAGCCTATCCAAACCGCTCAGCAGATTCTTCCGGTCGCCCAACCGATTCAAACTGATGCTGCGGTTTAGTTGCAAATTGGCGCGGCCCGTACCATCCGGTTTGTAGGCCGCGTGCATCTGTCCCAGAAAGCCCGGCTTCGACCGATTGCTGAGATCGACACACGTTGGAGCCGTGCCATGCGCGGCCTCCTGTGCCGGCCCCCAGATTTTCGACATCACCGAACCGACACCCGGCCGACCGCCGATCGAATCGAGTGAGCGAACCGACCAGCCGGAATCAGATTGGTTACTCGTGTGCTCGTTGTTCATGCCCGTGATCGAGCGGATGGCTGTGAACTTATCGGCCACCGTCGCCAATTCTGAAAACAACTCGCAAATGCCGACACCAGGCATTTTCGTGGCGATCGGAGTAAACTCGCCACGGTATTCCTTCGGAGCGTCCGGCTTCAAATCGAACGTGTCCATATGAGTTGGACCGCCGCTGAGGAAGATGTTGATAATCGACTTCCCGGTCGCGGCTGCTCCCGCCAGAGACTCGGCACGCAACAGATCAGCCAGAGTCAGGCCACCCATCGCCAGCCCGCCAATCTTCAAAAAGTCACGCCGCGAAACTCCGTCGCAGAACTGATTTGTTCGGCCGTAGATTGTCAACATCTCGCCAACCCTTTCTATCGAGAGCCATTGCAACGCTAAGAGGATACCTTTTATCCATCGAACAAATCAATGGAGCTTGATGCGTAGGAAAGACTACAGGATCATTTGGGACAGAATCATTATCATTCTGCCAACATGATTCTGCCATCTTTAGCATGTCGCAGTCATACAATGATTTCGTCGACAACGCGACACGGCCGGTCGTTGGTTAGTTTTTGTTCCTGGCCGTTGTGGTGGAAAATCAGTTGCTCGTGGTCGATGCCAAACAGCTTCATCACGGTTGCCTGATAGTCGTTCGCCGTCACTTTGTCGACGACGGCGCGGTGGCCGAATTCGTCGGTCTCGCCGTACGTCATGCCGCCTTTAATGCCTCCGCCGGCGAGCCATGTGCTGAACCCCTGGCCGTTGTGATCACGGCCGGATTTTTGCATGGCTCCGTGGTTTTCGGTGACCGGTAAGCGGCCGATTTCTCCGCCCCAGTGGACCAGCGTCGTTTCGAGCATCCCGCGCGCCTTCAAATCGGTCACCAGGCCGGCGGCGGGCCGATCGGTTCGGCGACAGACGGCCGGCAGACTGCTGCGGATGTTGCTGTGGTTGTCCCACGGCTGGCCGTTCAAGAATAACTGCACGAAGCGAACTCCGCGTTCGATCATTCGTCGAGCGATCAGGCAACGCGTGCCGTACTCGCGCGAGGCCGGGTCGTCCAGACCATACAACTGCTGAGTGGCTTTGGTTTCCTGGCCGATATCCAGAGCCTCGGTGGCCGCGGTCTGCATGCGGGCTGCCAGTTCGAAGCTGGCGATGCGAGCCTCCAGATCCGCCTCGCCGGGATGCCGTTTCAAATGGTCGCGATTCAGTTTCTTCAGAAATGCCAGGTTCTGCCTCTGCAGCGCGCCCTTCAAATGAGCCGGCGGGTTCAGATTCAGAATCCGTGGCTCTTTCGGACGCACGACGGTTCCCTGAAACAACGGAGGCATCCAGCCGTTTGACCAGTTGCGGACTCCGTCGACCGGTTGACCGCCGGGGTCAACCAACACCAGATAAGCCGGCAGATTCTGACTTTCCGAACCCAGTCCGTACGTGATCCACGATCCCAGTGACGGACGCCCGGTCACGGCCGGGATGCCACTGTTGATGTAGCGGATCGAGACCTCGTGCCCGTTGTATCCCGTGTGCATCGAGCGGATCACGCAGATGTCGTCCACGATGCCGGCCGTCCAGGGCAGCAGCTCCGACACTTCAGTCCCACAGTGGCCGTGCTTTTGGAATTTCCACGGGCTGCCGAACAGCTTCTTGCTGGCGCGATTCACAAAGCTGTACTGCACGTCGTCGGAATACTCGGTGCCGTGCCGTTTCGTCAGTTCCGGCTTCGGATCGAGCAAATCCATGTGTGCCGGCCCGCCGTGCATGAACAACGAGATCATCGCCGTCGCGCGTGGAGCAAACTCGGCCGACTTCGGCTTCATATCAAACGTCGGCTTCACCTTCGGCACATTCGCCGGAGTCGCCAACGATCGCTCCTGCTGCAACATCCAGGCCAGAGCAACGCTGCCGATGCCCATGGCGTTTTGCCGGAGGAACCGGCGGCGGGTGAAGAGTGAGTTGGTCATAACGGTTCCACTTTTCGATCTTGTCTCGTTCCTAAACCGGAGTTTAGGAACCACGTAAAGCAGGCAGCGTGATGTCTCACGCCGGCATCAGTCATTGCGACACGTATTATACTAAGTCATTGGGCATCTTTTGAAGTTGCGCATTCTAAAACCACGACGTCTGGTGGGTACCACACCCTGGAACAAGGTGTGTGTCTGATGGGTACCACATCTTGCCGTCCAGGCAAGGTGTGTGCCGCAGGCACCGGAAACCGCGGGAAGAACGCACAAACAAGAACCGGTCGCGTTTTCTTTCAGACGCACAGGGGAAGTTTCCAGCGGCTGCGCCGCACGCCTTCTTCGAAGACGTGGTACCCACTTTTGCCGATGCGCCAGCCTTCTCTGTCCTTACTTATGTGTCAAATCGGCGATCGGGCAACTCTGGATTCGCATCAACAAGAATTGATGGGCTCGTCCGCGTCACAATTTAGGCGAGAATAGAATAACTTTTGGGTTCGAAGCATCCCTTAAAGGACCGGAATTGTGTATTCTGAGGAAACAAGGGTTTTGTTGATTCAGAGGGGATCATTGATGCTGAAACTCGTTGTTGCCGGTCCGGAACCGGGGCAACGATGGACCCGTTCTATCGAGGATGGCGCGGTCGTTCTCATCGGTCGCAAACCGAAAGAAGGATGGGCCGTCCCGTGGGACAACCACATATCGCGCGAGCACGTCGAGATCGTGCTCGAAGGCGATCGCTTGGCTGTGCGCTGCCTGGACTCCGCGAAGAACCCGGTTTACTTCCATGGTAAACCCGTCACGGAACTGACGGTGGAACCGGGCGAGAAATTTCGAATCGGAAATACGAACTTCGAACTGGCCGACGCAAACGCCAAACCGAAACCGGAAAAACCAGCCAAAAAAGCAAAGATGCTCGGCAAATACGCGCTCGTTAAGAAGTTGGGAGAAGGCGGCATGGGTGCCGTGTTTCTCGCGACCGACACTCAATTGAAGCGACAAGTCGCGTTGAAAATCTTATCAAAGGATGCAGCCAAGGACACCAACGCGATCAAGCGATTCAAATCGGAAGCGCAGGCCGCGGCTCTCTTACAGCACAAGAACATTATTACAACCTACGAGGCCGGTGAAGACAAAGGGCAAATGTTCATTGCTCTGGAATTCGTCGACGGCATCGACGTTGACAAACTGATCAAGCAACGTGGCGCGATCGACCAAAAACGCAGCCTCGACATCATTAAGCAAGTCACCGACGCGCTACGGCATGCGTATGATCGAAAAATTGTCCACCGCGACATCAAGCCGTCGAATCTCATGATCACGAAAGACGGAACAGTCAAGCTGGCCGACATGGGATTGGCGCGATCAATGGAGGAATCCGTCGAGACCGGCATTACACGCGCTGGCACGACGGTCGGCACCGTCGATTACATGTCGCCCGAACAAACTCGCGACAGCCGCTCGGCAGACATCCGCAGTGATATCTACTCGCTGGGTTGCACTTGGTACCAAATGCTGACGGGCGGCCCGCCATTCCCAGACGGAAGTCTGACCAACAAGTTGCAGGCACATGCGACAACGCCGCCGCCGAATCCGCGTGACAAGAACGAAGACATTCCCGAGGCGACCGTCGCCATCATCCATCGAATGATGGCCAAGAAGCCGGACGATCGATACCAAACTCCCACGGAACTCATGGACGACCTCGAAAACGTCAATCGCACCGATGAAGCCGTCACGGACATGCTGCTTGCAGCAATGGAAGAAGACGATTTCGACGACGAGGATGATGATTCGCAGAAGAGCAGCGAGAGGACAATCGAAGAAAAGACCGCGAAAACAAAGGAGACTCGGCCAAAGACTGCGGTGATCCAAGTCGCGTGCAAGAAATGCAGCGCCAGTTACAAGGTCAGCGCCAAGAACTCAGGCAAGCGAATGAAGTGTAAACAGTGTGGAAGTCCCATCACCGTGCCAAAAAAGAAGAAGTAGTAAGTATCATTTCTCGCGTACTGCCCAAAGTGCTTTGAACGTCCGTAAATAGATGGTTCCATTCGAGATTGCGGGTGACGCCGAGATGTCTTCTTCAAGATCGTTCGTCGCCAAAAGCTGGAACTTTCGGCCGGCTTTGATCACTCTCACGGCGCCGCCATCGCGCGCTGCCAGATAGATCTTGCCGTCGGCATGGACTGGTGACGCGCGGTGCCGCACTCCCGGCCGAGGTTGGTTGAAATAGACTTCCTTGCCAGTCTTCGCGTCCAAAACCAACAACTGCCCCTTCTTTTTGAGCAGATATACCAATCCGTCGACAATCAGCGGACACGAAACGTCGGGCGTATTTCGCGGACGGACCCAAATATGAGCGTCATGGTTGCCGGTCAAAAGTCCCGTCATGTCCGGCCGGATCGCGAAAATCGGTCCCTCTTT
Organism: Planctomycetota bacterium; assembly: GCA_963582955.1. Lineage (GTDB taxonomy): Bacteria > Planctomycetota > Planctomycetia > Planctomycetales > Planctomycetaceae > CAUZVF01. The sequence goes on along the minus strand of CAUZVF010000017.1, from coordinate 272 downwards.
CGCGGTTGGCACCACGATCATCCCGTTCACGGCAGTCGGTGACGCCACGAAACGCAGCGTGGGATGATAGCGCTTCTTGGGATCGTCGTGCGGATTCAATCCTCCCAAACGCCATAGTTCAGTCCCGTCGCTGAGCCGATGTGCGGTTGTGTAGTCAGCTCCGTGAGTCACGAGAAATCTGTGCTGGCCATCGTCGTACAGCAGCGGAGATGCGTAGGAATGTTCGTTTTCCGAATGCGCCTGAGTGATCCGGTCCTGCTTCCAGATTCCCT
>CAUZVF010000016.1:0-16882 GCA_963582955.1 Planctomycetota bacterium | reverse complement strand
GAAGAGTCACTCCAATTCAATCCGGTCAACATCATCCCACCGCGACATGTCCGTCAGAATCACTCGGTCGTCCGGTTCAAGTCCATCCAGAATCTCGACAGCGCTAACCGATGCAATGCCAATCTTCACGGGGACGGGAATGGCGAACTTCCCGTTGGGGCCCAGCTTAAACAACTTCAGCGTGCTATTCGCCGAGGCAAACACAGGCCGGCCGACCTGCAATACGTCGTCGCGGCGTTCGATTTCGACGGTTCCGACAATTGATAGGTCGGGTCGGGCGCCCTCGGGCAACGGCCCGTCGAATGTGACTTCGACCGTGACACTGCCGTCAGTGACTGCCGGATCGATACGATCAACCATGCCGACGGCGATTCCATGATGAGTGTCGATGTTGGCACGCTGGCCGAGTTGCAGGAACCGGGCCTGCACTTCGGGGATTTTCAACTCGGCCTTCAGCGGGCGCGGTTTGCTGACCTTCGCCAACATGACTCCCGGAGTCACATGCTGGCCAATTTCAACTTCCAACTGTTCGAGTATTCCATCCAGACTGGCCACGACTTTCAATGCGGCGAGTTCGTCTTGGGCGCGCTTCAAGATCGCCTTAGCCTTCGCGATCTCGGCTTCGGGGATTCCATATTCAGACGGCAATAATTTCTCAAACACTTCGAGTCCCTGTTGTTCGACTTTCAGCAACCGTTTCAAGCCGTCGGCCTTCAGGCGATCCAATTTGACGGTGTTCTTGGTGACGACATTTTGCAGCAGCAGCTTCTCGTCGATCTCGACCGTGAATTGAGCCACTTCGAATTCGGTCTCCAGTTTGACGACCTTCGCCTGCAACGTGTAAAGCTCTTTTTGCAATCGGGCCTTCGTCGCTTCAAAATTGGCCACGGCCGCCTTGACATCAGAGTCGGCATTGATCACGGCCAGTTCCAAATCGGGATTAGACAATTCGAGCAGGACTGTCGTCTCGTCGACGGCCGCACCCGCCTGAACCACGATGTTGACGATGCGTCCTTCGGTTTGAGCGGGGATCCAGAGGAATTCCTCCGCCGTCAGAGTGCCCACGCCGCGCACCTGATGCACCAACACCGCTCGCTTAACCGTGTCGATCAAAACCGTGCGACGATCGATACTTGGATTCGTCGACACCAGATGGCCCAACCCGATGGAAACACCAACGATTGCGCCAATGCCGACAATTGCCAACGCGGCAAAACGCAGCCATTTCGAGAATCGTTTTGGTTGTCGATCAAAATCCATCGCTGCTGCGTCTCCAACGGAGAAACCAACTTGGAGAGCTTCGTTTAACGGCAAGCCGCAGGCGACTGCGTTTCGTCAGCATGACCGGTGCTCGAAACACAGTCGCCTGCGGCTTGCCGTTAAACAAGTGAAGAACTTCTCCTCGCTTGCTGAGTGGGCAAATTTGAACGAAATTCCGAAAATCCCCGCTATCTTCATTGTCCGGGAGGCCTAGGGCGTGACAACAGCAATCCACAACTCCACGCGAGTTTCTCAAAAGCAAGAGCACTGCTGTGACGGCAATTCCTGGGCTCGGGAATTTGGCACGTAGCGTCGTTTCGTTCCGTCTCACTGGTTAGAATCCCGGCAATGGTCCCGAGCAACCCAGCGCAACCGATGGTTGATTGTTCTGAACGCCGAAATCGTGGATCGGCGCCGAAAGTCCGAATGAATCTTCCAGAACAAACACGCATCGCGTGCGCAACAAGGAACAACATCATGGCGACCGCAGAAGCTCCCGCGTTGAACATGGATCACACACGGCTCTTCATCAACGGGAAATGGATCGACGGCGAGAACGGCGATTCGGTCGACGTCATCAATCCGGCGACGGAAGAACCGATCATCGCCGTTTCTTACGGCACGCGAGGCGACGCGCGCCGGGCTCTCGAAGCGGCTCAAGCGGCTCTGCCGGGTTGGAAAAAAACGACGGTCTACGAACGCTCGGCCAAATTAAAGAAGCTGGCTGATCTGATGCGAGACAACGTCGACGACATGGCGATTCCCATGACGATGGAACAGGGCAAGCCGCTGGCCGAAGCGCGTGCCGAAACGATGGCGTCGGCGGCAACGTTCGAATGGTTTGCCGAGGAAGCCAAACGTGCCTACGGACGCACGATCCCAGCCAGTTTTTCTCACAAGCGGCTCTTCACTGTACGGCATCCGGTCGGAGTCTGCGCGTCGGTGTCGCCATGGAATTTCCCACTGTTGCTGCAAGCCCGCAAAATGGGACCGGCTTTGGCGGTGGGTTGCACGACCGTGTCGCGCCCGTCCAGCCAAACGCCACTGTGTTTGATCAGGTTGTTCGAACTCATCCAGGAAATCGACCTGCCGCCCGGAGTTGCCAACTTAGTCATGGGTCCGCCGGCGGAAATCATGGACGAGTTCATGGAAAATCGGATTTGTCGAAAGATTTCTTTCACGGGTTCGACCGAGGTCGGGAAAGAACTGATCCGCCGCTCGGCCGATCAAGTCAAACGTCTCAGCTTGGAACTCGGCGGACACGCACCGGTCATTGTCTTTCCCGACGTCGATATCGAAGCGGTGGCCAAGGTATCGGTCATCGGCAAGTTTCGAAACAACGGTCAGGTCTGCATTTGTCCGACCCGGTTTTACGCACACAAGACGATTGAAGACGATTATCTGGAAGCATGTGTTGAGGAAACGAAAAAGCTGGTGCTCGGCAATGGTCTGGATCCCGAAACCAACATCGGCCCGATGTTCGAGGCGCGGGCTTTGGACAAAACCGACGTGTTGATCCAAGACGCTGTCGGCAAAGGAGCCAATTGTTTGCTGGGCGGCCAACGATCCAACCGCTTCGAACGCGGGTACTTTTACGAGCCGACGGTCTTGCACAACATCAATAACGACATGGCGTTAATGACCGAGGAACCGTTCGCTCCGGTGATGCCGATCATGAACTTCGACACGATCGACGAAGCCATCGCCAAGGCCAACGACACCAACTTCGGCCTGGCGGCCTACGTCATGACCAACGACATTTCGGCCGCGTTCAAAATGGCCGAAGGATTGGAGTTCGGCACGATCGGAATCAACGACACGGTTCCAGCGGCTCCGCAGTCGCCGTTCGGAGGCCTGAAAGAATCCGGCATCGGCCGCGAAAACGCGATCGAAGGCATGGATGTCTATCTGGAAACAAAAGCCGTTTCGTTGGCGATTAACGAGTAACTGGCAAGAGGCGAATTAGGAGCACACCGCATGCGACTCGCATTCTACACATACAGTTATACCGACCGTCTGGACATGCCGATTCCCGCGTGTTTGGAACGCATTGCAAAGACTGGGTATTCGGGTATTGATGTTTCCGGAACGTACGGCAAGTCGGACGATCCGAAATCGTACGATGCCAACCGGCGTCGGCTGATGCGGGGAACGGCCGAGCGGCTGGACTTGAAGATTGAGGCGGTGATCACGCACGCGCAACTGACCGACACACTGGCCGATTCGAAGCGACCGACACTCGATCTCAAGGGTTCAATTGATCTGGCCGATGATCTAGGTGCACCGGCCGTGACGTTTCACATGGGCGGCTATCACGAAGGCATCTCGCGCGAGGATGAATGGAAACGTACCGCGCGAGTGATCCGCGAAGCCGCGATCTACGGTGAAATGAAACATGTGGCGCTGGCTGTCGATGGCATCTGGCCGAAGTGGATCGACGATTCTCCTGACGCTCTGCAACGGTTGTTCGATGATGTCGATTCGCCCAACTTTGGGGTCAACTTTGATCCGTGTTATCTGACATTGATCGGCGTCGACCCGGCCAAATTCTGCCGGCGGTTTTCTAAGCGAATCGTACACGCGCACTTGAAAGACCATGTCGGTAAGTACCCCAAGTGGGAGCATCTGCTGCCCGGAAAAGGTGACATGGACTACGCACGAGTGTTTCGCGCGTTGAAAGAAATAAGTTTCGATGCAGCCGTCACGGTGGAATGTTTCACCGATATGAAGTTCGAAGAAGCCTGCGATTCGTGTTTCCAAGCGATGACCGCAGCGGCGGGAAAGGCTCGCGTCAAGTTTTCAAAACCAAAGTAATGACTATCCCAGATTATTCAGGCGAGCGGTGTGTCGGCCTGACGTGTTGGTTACCAAAAAGTCCAACGAATTTAGGGAGACGACGAATACCGAATTCTTTATTCGTCGTCTCACTGAATTCGTTGGTTAATGTAGAGTCTGAAATGGACTTTGGCCCACGCAGGTATTTCGCGTTGATTTCATGATTTGATTCGAGGGTCCTCTGAGTATGCACGCCACACGTCAAACAACATCGAGAATACGGTTAGTTTTCACCTTCATTTGCATAACAGTATGCAACACCGACGCCGAGGCTCGCGACTATGAATTGACCGACCCCGATCTCAAAGTTGTCCAAATCGACTCATCGCCCGACGAGTCTTTTCTTTCCATCCGCGCGGACACGAATGGCCGGTTGTTCGTCGGCGGTCGCGAAGCCGTCTTCGTTTACGAACCCAACAAGACCGGCGGTTACCAACCTCGGCAAGAGCTGTATCGTTTCCCAAAAGACTCGTGGGTGTACGACATCGAGATTCGCGGCAACGACCTGTACGCGATGACAAACGCAGCGTTGTACCTTCTACCCGACGCCCGTACGAAACGAACCGACATCAAACCGAAACGGCTGATCTGGGGACATCCGTATTGGCATCCGCATCAATGTTTCCACGGACTGGCTTGGGGTCCGGAAGGCGACTTGTATCTGTCGATGGGTGACATTCTGGTTCCCTACGGAGACTTCAACCGGCCCGATCATTGGGGACATTGGACGTTTTTCAGCCGACCCGGCAAAGACGACCGCGTCGCCGGAGACGGATGGATTCGCACGCCCTACACGGGAGTCGGCGGCGTCTTCCGCTGTCGGCCCGATGGCAGCAATTTCCAGGTCGTGGCCCGCGGCACTCGCAACAGTTGCGGACTGGTCTTCGACAACCATTGGAACCTGTTCACCAACGACAACGACCATGAAGGAGCGCCCACGGAATTCGTCCCCGGACGTTTGTTGCACGTGACTCCACACGCCGATTTTGGATGGCCACGCGGATGGATGCCCAGCAAAACTCCCGACCGCTACGACCTGTTGCAAACCATGTACACAGGCATGGGCCGCGGCGTTCCTGTTGGACAAACTTACTACAACGAGGAATTCCTTCCGAAGAAGTACCGGCACAACCTATTGGTCGCCCGCTGGGGAAACCGCACGCTGGCGCGGTATCCCATCAAACCACGCGGAGCCAGCTTCGAGGCCGAAGAACATGTGCTGTTGCAAGGCCACAACCTGACGCGACCCGTCGGAGTTGCCGTTGGCCGTGGCGGCCGCATCTTCGTGACGCTGGCCTACATGGCTCACAACGAAGGCTCGCCGGTTTACAAGAGCGATCTGATCATGATCACCCGAGCGGATGATCCGGAGACGCATCCGTTTGACGCGTATGATGCCGTTAAGGCAACGCGAGAAAAGTTGTTTGCGGAACTCGGCAGCGCTTCGTCTTGGCGAGCGCGGCGAGCACACAATGAACTTCTACGACGCGGCGGGGTCGAATCGCAAGAGTTTACGAAGAGAATCGAGCAATCAAAGAAGATATCGAACACCGTCCACTTGATTTGGCTTACCGCCAATAGTCGATCTGATTGGCCATTGAACACCTTTGCCGACAACTTCCCCAAGTGGGCCGGGCTCATTCGAATGGCGAAATCGAAACACGTTGTACTCCGACTCGCATTCGCCAGGGCGTATGCGAATACGCAACCGAAACCTCGTTCTACTCCGTCATTCTGGCTTGATCAATTCTTGCGTGACGCAAATCCGCAAGTGCGGCATGCGGCCATTGTAGGTTTACTGAATTTTCGAGAGCCGATTCCCGATGCTTTGATTTCCGGCCCCGCTCGTAGCGACGATTCCTATTTGCGGCAGGCGGCAACGCTCCTGATTTCTCGCAAAGCAACACACGAGCAACTCGTCAAACTGTGCGCGAACGATGACGCACGCACGCGGCTGGCCGGAGTTCTCGCCACTGGATTTCGATTGACGATCCCGCATCCGACAAAGCCCATTCCGGAAGGGCTTCCGCTGCAACCGTGGCCCAACGAAAACGTCTACAAGGTTGTTTACGCAACCGAAACGATCGACGTCCGCAAATTCGGCCGGCTGGGACAATTCACGGTTGCCGAGCACTGGCGCGCCGCCAAACACAGCGACCAGCAAGAGGCACTTTTCATGCTGCTGGATTCGAAATTCGACGATTCCGACGAGCGAGTACGGTTGCAGGCGGCGCAATTCCTGTCAGTGTTAAAAGACGATCGTTCCGAGCCGTTGATCCAAAAGGTTCGCATCGCGACGGCACGCCAACGTCTGGCAAAGGCACCGAGAAGCGGTATCGGCGAAGTTTGGATCGCCGGCCCATTTCTCGACGGAGATGACGGTTTCGACAGAACGCATCCGCCCGAAAGCGGCGCGGTCGATCTGGGCGCCAAGTTTCCGGTTGACGATGCGGTCATCACTTGGGAGAAGTTACGGCAAGGCACGCGGATGTTCGACTTCCGCAAACGATTCGGAAACACCGATCGCTCGTCGTGCTATGCCTACTTCCGACTGGAAAGCCCGCGCCGGCAGCAGGCGATGTTGAATCCGGGTTCCGACGACGGCATCCGCATTTGGCTCAACGGAAAACAAGTCTTCACAAACGACGTCGTCCGCGGCGGGCTTCCATTGCAGGATGTCGTTTACCTCGATCTGCAAGCCGGCAGCAACGATGTTTTGATTCGAATCCGCAATGTTGCCAATGAACACAATTTGTACCTGCACTTCAGCTCGGTGGGCCGATCGGTCAAAGCGACGCTGCCCGAAAAACTCGATGTTGAAGGATTGGCCGAACGATTGCGTTCCGCGGCCGCGGCGGGCGGCAAGAACAAAATCGGCGCAGAGTTTCTCGAAGTTGACTGGGTCAAGGCCGCCAAAGAAGGAAACGTCGAACGCGGCCGCAAACTGTTTAGTGCCGACGGCATCGGCTGCGCGAAATGCCACGCCGCAACAAATCAGGCGGCGCCAACGGGAGGCCCTAGTTTGGCCGGAGCCGGCAAACGATTCACGATTCCGTATCTCGTCGAGTCGGTTCTGTTGCCGAACAAGAAGATTTCGCCAGTGTTCCGTGCCACGTTGATCGTGACCAAAGACGGAAAAGTACAAACCGGTCTGATCATCAGCGAATCGGCCGACAAAATAAACATGCTGACGACCGAAGCCAAACGAATTGAAATCCAAAAGTCGGATATCGAAGAACGCAAACAACAGAAAACTTCACCCATGCCAGCCGGAGTGATCAAGAAACCGGAAGAGCTACGTGACATCCTCGCGTTTCTGTTGCGTGGAGCTTAGGAAGCACCCCCACCGACCCCGCGTCGGTGGGGATTCAATCGGGGCGAGCAAGATGACGACGGCAAAGAGGATAAGAGCCTGGAATGGTTGATCCAATCTACACAGCCGCGAATTGCACGCCTGCGTTTCAGCTCCGTTGGTCGCTGGCATTGTTTCAACACCAAACGCTGCCGGAACCGGGCGACTGGCTGGAACCGCTCAAGCAGGTCGTCGAAAAGGACGGTGTCCGCATTCTCGAAGCTCAGTTTCGATCGCCGAAATCTTGGCTATTTCTCCTCAGCAGCGCCCCAAGCATTTCGCCGTCGAACATTGTGAAGTCCGTGAAAGGTCGATGGCAGCATTTGCTGCGTCCATCGCACTCGAACGCCTTTCAGCGCAACTTCTCGATTTCCAGCGTCGGCGACCCGACTGCCGACTCGGTGGCGGGCTACATCGATAAGCAACTGGCTCATCATGGAATCAAAGATGTGCGGCTGGTAGCGGAATTGTGCGATTTCCAATGGAACAATCCAGGCGTCGACCTGAATCAGCCCCGCTTCAGCGCGCACGGCCGATACATCTACAACCTACATCTGGTGTTTGTACATCAGAAATGCTGGAGCGCACTTGAGAGGGAGAATTGGGAAACAACTCGCCGGATGGTCCGGCAGGCCAGTGACCGTAAAGGCAACTTGCTGTCACGTCTTGGACTGCTGCCGGATCATGTGCATATTCTGCTCGGCTGCTATCCCAGCGAATCGCCGCAGGAGGTTGCGTTCGGTTACATGATTAAATTGGCATTTGCTCACGCCATGACACACGTATTCGCATTTGGTTACTACAGCGGAACAGTTGGCCGATATGACATGCGCGCCATTTGGAAGAACCTGGAATAGAAATACCCACCAACACTGGCAGTCTGATAGAATCCCCACCGACCCCGCGTCGGTGGCAAAGTGATTTGAGAGCTACTCGATTTGTGTAGCATCTGAGTCACTCATCCACCGACACGGGGTCGGTGGGGCGAGAATCATCTCCGCCGCGAGGTCGGTGGGAACGGATGAATTGCACTTGCTAAGGATGCAACGTGAATATCCGAATGCACGACAACTATCGCCGGGTCATCGAGAAGGCCAAACAAAGCCACGAGCAGAATCGCAATCCCGGTGAGATCGGCGGCGAAGACGTTGCGATCGCCCGCTTGTACTGCTATGCGTTTCGGCTGCACATCATTGGCGTTTTCAACGCAACGCGAATCGCTCTGCAAGAATTTCCGCCGCCCGATCCCTTGAGCGAAGCGTTGCGGTTGCGTGCGGTCGAGATGCTCGAGGACCTTGCGAATCAATCGATGGAAGTCGTTCCCACCGACTTTCGCGTTGTGATTACAACACTCGCCCGCTACCACCGCGGAATTCTAAGGGCACTCGGCAGCCTGGAAGCCGAGTACCATCACACGCGAAACGAACACGTCCGCAAGATTGCCGGCCGGTTTCGCGAGATCGTCGAACAAATCACGGGCGAGTGTGGCATTCATCTGACTCAGGACACGCACGCGCCCGAGCAAGCCAGTTTCGTTGTTCCCGGACTGGGCATCATCATCGTGCCGTTGATTTACGGAGATCATCATTCGTGGAATCTCGCTTGGCTGGCCGGCGACGCCCGTGACGTGCCGACTCATCGGCATCAGCACGGCGTCGAGATTCACCTGGGTTACAATCCGGCTCACGGCATGACCGTGCTGGGTGATTGCCGTGCCGCAGTCGACGAAGGCTATGCCATGCCGATCCCGCCCGAGACCGATCACGGTTGGGTCAACACAAGCGAAGAACCGCATCACGTCCCTTTCATTTTCGGCTCGCTGCCGCACGCGGGTTGGGGAGTGTTCCTGGATGTCGAACCCCGTATCCGCCCGATCGAAGAACTGAAACTCGTTGGGCGGGATAGTCCCACATTCAACCAAATGATTTATCTCGAAAGAGAAATCGACCAAGCCGCCCGCATGAGAACCGTGTTTCGAAAAACGTTGATCCCCTTTACCGTCACGAACCGTCAAGACAGCGGCGGATTGGAATTGAGTCTGACTCGCATCAATCCAGCAGGTTTCTCATACGATGTCGACGAATTCCGCGCCGTATCGATTGCGCGGGGGCAAGGTATCGTCTCGATCGAAGGAGTCGAGCGTTCCGTGTCGGCTCACGATCATTTCGGAATCCCTAGCGGACTGACGGGAACGATCCGCCAAACCGGCGACGAACCGCTGGTCGTTCTGGATGCAACGATCAAAGGCTTCACAACGTGTTGACCTCGGACGTTCCAGACCATTACGATGATCACGCATTGATCGGCAATTGAGTTCGAATACTGAATTGAGTGTGCCAAACATGTCTCCGTGGCTGGATGACGTTCTTAAAATTGGATTTGCAATAGCTCTGGTTGCCCTGAATGGATTCTTTGTAGCGGCCGAATTCGCGCTCGTGAAAGTGCGTGGCAGCCAGGTCGAGAAACTTGTCCGGCAACGCCGTCCGTTTTCACAAACCGCCCAATGGCTGACAGACCGTCTGGAGGGGTCGTTGTCCACCTGCCAGTTGGGCATCACGATGGCTTCGTTGGGGCTCGGGTGGATCGGCGAACCCGCGTTCGAGCATCTGTTGAGCGGCTTCTTTGAATGGATAGGAATTCATTCCGAGGCGACGCGGCAGTTCATTGCCATAACGCTCGCATTCACGACGATCAGTGCGCTGCATCTGGTGATCGGCGAGCAAGCTCCCAAGATATTCGCCATTCGGCGTCCCGAGAACATGATCCTATGGTGCGCCGGGCTGCTGAAGGTCTTTTACGTAATGTCGTATCCGTTGGTGATCAGTTTGAACTGGTCGACGTCGGTGGTATTGCGGTGTTTCGGCGTGAAGGCAACGGGCGAACACGACACGCCTCACACAGAAGAAGAAATCAAAGCCCTGTTGCGCGAGGCTCACATCCACGGCGATGTGACCGGCAGCGAACACCGGCTGATCAACGCCGTGTTTGAATTCGACGACACTATTTGCCGCCGAGTGATGGTGCCGCGGAACGATGTCGAGTACTTCGACACATCGCAGTCATTGCCTGAATGCCTGGATCGTGCGAAGCACAGCCGCCACACGCGGTTTCCCTTGTGCGACGGGTCACTCGATAAGGTTGTCGGCGTCATTCACATCAAGGATTTGATCGGTTATTCCAGCAAAGACGAACTCGATATCAAGTCGTTGGCACGTCCGCCGAAGCAAGTCCCTGAAACGATTCCCATCAGCCGGCTGTTGCGCCACTTTCAGGCGTCCCGGCAACACTTGGCGTTCGTGGTTGATGAATACGGAACGACTAGCGGCATCGTGACGCTCGAAAACGTGCTCGAACAAATTGTCGGACCGGTCGAAGATGAATTCGACTTGGAAACGCCCGACATCGTCCCCGACGGACCCGGCCAATACATCGTCCAGGGAAGTGCCGGCATCGACGTGGTCGGTCGTGTCCTGAATCTCAACCTGGACGACAAAGACGACGACACATTTTCCGGCTTGCTGATGACGCGTGAAGGCGAGATTCTGGAAGCCGGCGACCGCATCGAACTCGACGGAGCGACCGCTGAAGTCCTGGAAGTCAAACACGCACGAGCAATACGCGTACGAGTGACTTTGTCCGATTCGACAGCCGACGATTCGGCAAAGGCTGACTCGGCCGGGAAATAGCCTGCGTTGCGCAACATTCGTTGATTGATCTGGACGCCGAAAACGCCGATCGGCACCGAATGTCCGAAAAACCGTTCGGAACAAACACGCTTGGCGTGCGCACGACATCGTCCATCGTTTGCCGGAGTCTGAATTGATATGGAGCACTCTTCCCGCCGGCATCGCGTGAGTCGGTTCGCAAACGTTACTGCTTAATTTGCCAGAGATTGCAGTGCTTCCTCACGCGTGTCAAAGTGCGGCCACAGCTTGCCGAGCCTGATGCATTGCAGAATCTCTTTCATGGCGCTCGAGGCATGGCAGAACACGGATTTTCCACCGTTTTGCTTCGTGCGTGTCAACAGCCGCAACACCGAACTGATAATCACCGAGTCAATATAATCCACGTCACGCAAGTCGACGACAAGATTAGTCAAGCCGGGTTCGTCCGCGATCTGCACCAGCGCGTTCGATTCAAGATGCACTTCGTTGTAGGCAAACTCCAACGTGGGGCCTTGAGGCATCACGACGAGCGTATCGTCCAGACGCTCGATCTTAAAAACTTTTTCTGGATCACGCATGCAATAGACTATTCCATAGTGTGAAGAACGAAAAATGAAAGAACAGGAATATATGGCTCAACCAAAAACTTTCTGCAACAACCGACCGCGAACACACTAACCCGACGCGCAAGTCTTGAAGTTGCACATTTCGGAAGCCGCGGAGCGGCGACAGCAAATAGCCCTGGGCGTTAGCCCAATGGCACTCACTTTAGATGCAACATTCGGGAAACCGTTGATGGGGCCAGGAACCTTACGGTTCCCGCTAGCCTGGTATTTTGAGCTTCATCGCTCTTGGCTAGCGGGAACTGTGAGGTTCCTGGCAAAACGGATAACTGTGCGACTCGTCGTTTAACTTGACGAAACGAGACCGTCGGTAAAGTGAGTGCCATTGGGCGCTAGCCCAGAGAATCGCTGATTTCGCGAGTCTCGGCGAGCAGAATCATAAGTACATTGAGAGTATTTCGAAAGCCGGCTGCAAGGCTGTTTCGTAAATGTCTTGGTGCCAACCGATTCACTCGGTCGAATGATGTCCGGCGATGGACAGACGCATGCGGTAGAAGCCTTTGCCAGCCGTGACGTAAAGCCTGTGTGATTCCAATCCGTTTCCAAAACAACAGTTGGTGGGCAAAGCCGGAGTCTTGATGTATGCCCGCTCTTTGCCGTTGGGATCGAATGCGACGATGCCGAATCGTTTGGCCGAACGGACGGCCGCATAGATGTGGCCCCGGCGATCAACCGTCATTCCGTCGATACCGACATTATTGCCGAAGTCGATAAGAACCTTTTTCTTGCCCAGCGAGCCATCCGGTTTGACGGGGAACGCATTCAATCTCATCCGGCCCATCTTGGGATTCTTCGCGGTTTCGGCCTGAGCCGATCCGTTGTCGGTTTCGGCCACGTAGAGAGTTTTTCCGCTAGGTGAGAGCATCACGCCGTTGGGTTTGTCGATATCGGTCGTGACGCGATGCACGGAACCATTGGGGTCGTAACGATAGACATCCATTGACGGCAGCTCCATCTTTTCCGGCCCAACATATTTCGGGTCACTGAAATAGACGCGGCCCTTGCGGTCGATCACGATGTCGTTGGGTGAATTGAATCGTTTGCCTTGATACTTGCCGACGATCGTTTTGACATTCCCGTCCGGCAGGATTTCGACCAGCGCCCGACGTCCGCCGAGGGGTGAGGCACAACAGGCGAACAACCGGCCTTCGGCGTTGAACATCAGCCCGTTGGCCATCTTGCTGTCGGCACAATGAATCGTCGTCTTCTTTGTCTTTGGATCGAATTTCATGATCCGTGCCGGCCGCGCGTCAAACGGCTGAGCGAAATCGCTGAAATACATGGCTCCATCGGGTCCGACGGCCGCTCCTTCGGTGAATCCACCTTCTTCCCACAGCGTTTCCAACTTCGAGTCGGCTGGGATGATCCCAGAATCCACCGACTCAAGCGGCTCGGCGGCCACGGCCGCTTGAACTGTCAATTCAAACAGGATGATGGCAAAAAGATGACGCCCGATGGGAAAGGTCGATTGCATCATTGCAGCTCCAAAGGCTCTTGGGAGGGGGACAAGGTTGACAGTTTGCGTGATGATGATTGTCACCCATAATGTCCGCAAGCCACGCTGTGTTCAACGCACAACCATGCTTGATTGGTTCTGAACACCGAAAGTGCTCGTTGACGCGAAGAGTCCGAAGAACGGTTCAGAACCAGCACGCAGTGCGTGCGCGGCTGCAATGATCACTGGCCGCATCGACGAGAATCTGAAGTCTCGCATCGAGTTGCAGATTGTTCACGAAGAAGATCCCGAAGATGTTGAGTTCTTGGTTGGCACCGGTTTCAATGGAGCAATCTCTACGTAGGTAGCCACCTATGATTATTGTGGGGCCAGACAATATGTACAAATATATCTTTCGCCTCTCAGTTGTCTTGTCGCTGTTCCATGCGCCCATCGGATTCGGACTGCACGTCGACGCCGCGGAAATTCCCCTCGTGATGGGTGTCGCTGAGAATGCAGACGGAAGTCAAGCGGCCGACGCAACCGTGTGGCTCGTGGGCGGCAACTACCGAGCACCCAAAATGCTTGCAGAGACGAAAACCGACAAAGCCGGGCGGTTTGCATTTACGGATCTCGACGAGAACAAGTTGTTTACGTTAACGCAAGTGGTGACTCTTTGGGTGACTGCCGACAAGCAACTCGGCTGGTTCAGGGGGTTGCGGAAGCACAAACGCAAACGATTCACACTGCGACTGCAACAAACGGCCGAGTTTCGTGGTCGGCTTGTCGATGGCAAGGGGCGGCCAATTAGCGGGGCGACGGTTCGTCCAGACGTCCTGTCGAGCAAACGAGTTGGTGTCAGCGACTCCAACTTTGGGCAATTGTCTCCGGAGATGCGTCGCCGCCTCACGGCAACGACCGATCAGAAGGGACGGTTTGTGATGACCGAACTTCCAGTCAGTGGTTGTTTGCATACAACTGTCACCGTGAAAGGCTTCGGGAGACCTCGCGTAACTCTTAACCTCAGTGAAATGACCACGCTTCGGCTCCAGGAATCCGCGCAAGTTTCAGGTCATGTCGACTGGCCCAAGGGCTTGAAGCGGCCCGATTTCGACGTCGATCAAGAGCTGGGGCAAGTGACGATTTATGGGACGGCTCTGTTTGACGGTGAAGGAAATCCGGTATCCAACGGCCAACGACCCGCGTACAGGATCAGCGTCAACGAGTCGGCTCCGATCAACAGCAAGAGCGAATTCGTGTTTAACGAGCTTCCTCCCGGTGATCATTCCATACGTGTTGTGTACGCGACGACTGTCCCCCTCAGAGCCAAGAAAGAAATTGTCCAGATCGGCGCAGAACCGGGACAAACGATTGCAGACTTAGCGTTGCTCGCCGCACGAGCGTTTCGGATCAAGGGTCGTGTCCTGGGGTTGGTCGACAAGCAACCTGTCGCGGGCGCCACAATTCAACTCTATCGCATCCACGAAGGATCGCGGCGTTATGATCAACGTGTAACGACGGACGAAAACGGCAACTATGTGGCTCATTCGCCGCCAGGTAACATTCGGATCCAAGTCGAAACAGCACCAAAACGATACGTTCCATTGAATGCATACATGGGGGAATCGAAAACACTCGATTCACGGCGGCCGACGCGAGATGTGCAAGACGATACAACGTGGCCAGACTTGTTGCTTGATCCAGCGGTCGACGTCGAAATCGAAGTTGTAGACGAGCAGGGAAACCCGGTTCCAGACGCGGTCGTCAAAGTGGTCACGCCGGCTGGGTACGATGCACAGCACAAGTATGGCGTCAAGAAACTGACCGACGCAAACGGCAAGTATTTGATTCGTCGTGTGGCGGCCAACGACACGTTGCCGATTCGCGTTTATTCTCCCGAAGCGATCAGCGATCCGACTTTGGTCGTGCAGCCCGGCAAGCTTGAAGGTCCCGTGAAAATCAAACTGTCGGCCGATCACGGATTTCGATTTCACGGCAAAGTCGTTGACACCAAGGGGCAACCGATTGCGAATGCAACCATCGGCCTGGGAACGTCGTACCCCTATGTCTCGAAGTGGGTCGATAGCGGCCTGGAGATTTCCGGCGCTGCGGGAAGTTGTCGGACCGACAGCCGTGGATTTTTCCGAACAGGACCGCTGTGGCCGGAAAGGAATTACTCTGTAAGGGCCAAGGCCGACGGATATGGCGAGGCCGAAGCGCCTCGATCGCGTGGCATGCGCGGTAAGCTCTTCGAGCTAGCCCCGCTGGTACTCGCGCGTTCTCAGCCGCCTCTTGTCGGAGTCGTTGTTGACATCAAAGGCAAGCCGCTGGCAAACGTTCGAGTGTTCGCGGCCGGCAAGAATTGGCGCATGGCAACGTCGCAGACGGACACAGCAGGTAAGTTCCGGCTCGAAGACCTGGCGGCAGATCTTCACTATCTGTTTGCCGACCTGAATGGCTTTCGCTTGGGAGGCGTTCGCTTCGGTCTCAAGGCTGGCGAGCTGAAGATCGTTCTGCGTCGAAACGATGAACCACCGCGGGGAATCAACGTGGCGCGGGTGCCTGACAGGGTGCATCAATTGAAGGTGGTACGTCAGTTGATCGAACGCGCTTGGGCATTGCCGACCTCACCCCGCAGCACGGCCCGCATTGCTCAGCTCGAAGCAATGGTGCAAGTCGATCCGGAGTTTTCTTTGATCATGTCACAGTCGGTGGGCGGTACGTTTGATGGTGTGGTGCGTACCAAATGGGCCAAGAACATCATCTACAACGATCCAGATCGCGCATTACAGTTACTGAGTAAATCGCGGAGACGCTCGTTCGCGGCCACGATCGCGTTAGGGCGCGAGTTGGCTCAGTCGACGGAAGAAGCCCATCGCAAAACCGCCCTGCAACTGGCCGATCTCGCGGTGGAAACAGCCGAGCGCCGATCGCTGCGGTATGCTCCCAGTGCAACTCGGCTGCTGACGTTGCTTGGAGAGCATGAACGGGCAGAGCAACTCGCGGAGCGAACCTGGAAATGGTTGGAGCCAACGGGAGACAGCTTGCAGCCGACCCTGAAAGACGTGGCGGTCGCGATTGCTCCGTATGACATCAAGAAGGCGGAGACTTTGCTTGGCCGGCTGAATGAAGTCTACCGGTCAAGAACTCGTGCGGCTGTGGCGGTCGCGATCGCGCGAAGCGACCCCGCTGGTTGCATGAAGATTCTCGACGAACTGAAAGGAGATCGCGACAGCCGGAATTATCGTGATCGTACCCGATTGCGGATCTCTCTCGAATTCGTGGCTGACGATCTCGATACGGCGATTCAACTCGTCCAGTCATCCGAGCAACCATCGAATCGCGCACAAGCTCTGGGTTGGTTGGCGGTCAAGGTAGCCGCGATCGACAAGAAGAAAGCATGGAAATTGATTGACGAGGCGTTAGCCGTCCACCGCGATGCCAACGATGCGTACCAAGGCTGGTCCAACTATGGAGGCGGCGGACCATTTGCAGCCGCACTCGCATATCAGGCTCACCTGACCGGCTATCCTGATATGGAGAGTGTTGTGCTGCATGTGCTGGCCGGCTGTCGTGCCAAGGGTAGTACCAAGGGTCAAGACCGTCTGGTAGCAACGATCGCGACAGCCCGCATTCTCGGCTTGGTCGACACGCGTGCGACTCGCGAGTTGCTCGAATCGATCGCGATCGAAGAAGACCACATCGCTCGACC
>CAUZVF010000015.1:0-16891 GCA_963582955.1 Planctomycetota bacterium | reverse complement strand
TCAGTGCGGCATGCAGAGAATCTTGGAACATCTGACGCTGGTGATCGTTCTCGTCACCCGCGTACGTAGATACCAATACGTCAACAACTTGCGAGTTTTCCGGCCTCATCAAATCGCGTACAAAAAGCAGCCCTCCGGGCCGCAGGACACGGACCATTTCGCGCAAGACCATGATCGGTTCAGGAATGTGATGGATAATGCTGTTCGACATAACAACGTCGAAACTCGCGTCGCCGAATGTCGTCTGCTTGGCGTCGGCTTTGGTTAAGATAATCGTACCGGTGAGTCCAGTTCTGCCGACGTTCCGACGTCCAACGTTCAGCATCTGTTCCGAGAGATCGATGGCGTCGACCCGGCAGTCAATTCCGCGGCGACAAAGTTCGATCGGAATCTGAGCTGTTCCGGTTCCAACATCCAGGATGTCCCATCGGCCGTGCCGTGGTGTTTCCTGCTCGCCCAGAGCGGCCAACAGATCGTCGACAAAGACTCGATTGACGCCGCCGTGGTCCATCGAATCGTAATCGACGGCCTCCTCGAGCGTGTCCATCACTTCCGGTTCAAGAATTCGTTGCAACATGTCTCGAAAAAAAGCCCTGACGAATTGTCAGGGCTTCAGCTTCGCTGTTCAGTTTGATGATGATCAGTCGCCGCTGGCTTCCACCGGCTCTCCTTCACCTTCGGCGGAACCAACGGCAGCCAACGAGATGCCTTCGTCCTCTTGGACGGGAATCTCTTCGGCCAGACCTTCGAAGTCGAGCTGCTTCTGGTCGCCAACCTTCTTGACGTCAACTTTGATCAGATTCTTGCCTTCAAAAACGCCTCGCAGCAATTCTTCGGACAGAGGATCCTCGATGAACCGTTCAACAGAACGACGTAACGGACGAGCACCATAGTCGAGCGAATCGCCCTCTTGGCCCTCTTCGATGATCAATTCCTTGGCGGCGTCCGATAATTCTATCTTGAGCCCGCGTTCCAGCAGCCGTTCGCGCACCTTCTCAAGCTCGATGTCGACGATCTGCTTTAAGTTTTCTTCGTTCAGCTTGCGGAACACAACGACTTCATCAAGCCGGCCCAGGAATTCCGGTTGGAAATCCTTCTCGACTTCGGCCATCAAGTCTTTTTTCATGCGGTCGTAACTGGCATCTTCATTTTTCGGAGCAAAGCCAAATCCCGATCCATGTGCGATCGCTTTGGCGCCGACGTTTGTCGTCATGATCAAAACGACGTTCTTGAAGTCAACCTTGCGGCCAAAGCTGTCAGTCAAATGCCCCTCTTCCATGATTTGCAACAGCATGTTGAACACATCTTGATGGGCTTTTTCAATTTCGTCCAACAGAACGACGGCGTAAGGCCGGCGTCGGATTTTTTCGGTCAATTGGCCGCCTTCTTCGTATCCAACGTAGCCTGGAGGCGCACCAATCAGACGGCTGACGTTGTGTTTCTCCATGTACTCGCTCATGTCGATCTGAATCAACGCATCCTCGTCACCAAACATAAACTCGGCCAACGTCTTAGCCAGTAATGTTTTTCCGACACCCGTCGGACCGGAAAACAGAAACACACCCGTCGGACGTTTCGGATCCTTCAGGCCACTGCGGCTGCGGCGAACGGCCTTGGCGACCTGTTTGATCGCCTCGTGTTGGCTGATGACGCGATGATGCAGCTCTTCCTCCATCTGCAACAGCCGCACGGCGTCTTCGCTCGACAAGCGTGTCAGTGGGATGCCGGTCATCTTGGCAACGACTTCGGCGATGACTTCCGCGTCAACAACGCCGTCGGTTTCCTTGGCCTTCTCGCGCCAGTCACGCGTGAGCTGTTCCTTCTTCTTGCGGATTTTATCCGCCTGGTCGCGCAGGCTGGCGGCTTTTTCAAAGTCCTGATTGGCGACCGCTTCTTCCTTGGACTGATTCAGCCGTTCGGCTTCTTCTTCCAGTTCCTTCAAGTCAGGCGGCCGCACCATTGACTTCAGCCGGATACGAGCCCCCGATTCGTCGATCACATCGATCGCTTTGTCAGGTAGGCACCGCCCGGTGATATATCGCGACGATAGCTCGACGGCCTTTTCCAAGGCGTCGTCAGTGATTTGAACTTTGTGGTGGTCTTCGTAACGATCGCGCAGTCCCTCGAGAATCTTGACGGTCTGTTTAGGGGTTGGCGGTTCAACCATGACTGTTTGGAATCGGCGTTCCAACGCTCCGTCTTTCTCGATGTACTTGCGGTATTCATCCAGAGTCGTCGCGCCGATGCACTGCAATTCGCCGCGGCTGAGTGCCGGTTTCAGCACGTTCGATGCGTCGATCGCACCTTCGGCCCCGCCGGCTCCGACCAGAGTGTGCAGTTCGTCGATAAACAGAATTGTGTTCTTGGCACGCCGAACTTCGTTCATGACGGCTTTGATGCGTTCTTCAAACTGGCCGCGGTATTTCGTGCCGGCCACCATCATGGCCAAGTCGAGCACCACGATCCGGCGCTCACGCAACAGTTCGGGAACGTTGCCTTCGATAACCATCTGAGCGAATCCTTCGACGATGGCTGTCTTGCCAACGCCCGCTTCGCCCAACAGAACGGGATTGTTCTTTTGGCGACGGCTGAGAATCTGTGTCACACGCTCAATTTCATCTTCCCGTCCGATCACGGGATCGAGCTTGCCCTGCTTGGCAAGTTCAGTCAGGTCGCGGCCGAAACTATCGAGTGCCGGTGTCTTGCTCTTGCCACTTTTGCCCGACGGAGATCCGCCGCCCGAACGTTCGGTCTCGGCGCCTTCCAATCCATGGCCGAGCAAATTCAAGACTTCGTCGCGGACGTCTTCCAGCTTCAATCCCAGATTCATCAAGACTTGAGCGGCAACGCCCTCTTGTTCGCGCAACAGGCCCAGCAACAGATGCTCGGTGCCCACGTAGTTGTGGTTCAGGTTGCGCGCTTCCTCCATCGCGTACTCGATAACTTTCTTTGCACGCGGAGTTTGCGGCAATTTTCCCATCGTGACCATGTCGGGACCCGACTGCACGATTTTCTCGACTTCCAGCCGAATCTTGCGTAGGTCGACGTCAAGGTTTTTCAAGACGTTGGCCGCGACGCCCGATCCTTCCTTGACCAAGCCCAGCAGCACGTGTTCGGTGCCAATGTATTCGTGGTTGAATCGCTGTGCCTCTTGATTGGCCAGTTGCATCACCTTGCGAGCTCGATCAGTAAATCGCTCGTACATTCGGTTTTCTCCGGTTATCGATGCCGAGGCTCAAAATCCGCGTACTCGGCCAAGTTTGTCAGTCGGTGTTTGTGTCGGCAGTGTGCTCATAACAAAATACATCACACAAGTTCGAAGTCCGGAAGGATTTCGAAAACAGCCACCAAGTCGTCGAAAGGACCTTTGCGCTCAGAACGATTGCAGTGAGCCATCGGAACGGTGTGCCGCGGAATCACGACAACCATTCCGAATCACGACAACCATTAAAGTTGACGCAATCTTCCTCACCCGTTCACGCGAATTCTAGTGCGCGCCCGAGAATGAGGCAAGATAGGCCCCGGCACTGTTACTGGTGACGAATTCTCGTCAGGAAATCGGGAGAGATTGGCCTTTTTCCTACTACGCAACCATATCAGGCTTAATCGCAATCCGCATGATGCAACCCAATCATGCGAAAGGGATCAGCGTTCCAATTTCGGAAATTCAGTGATCACGATATGTTGGACAGTAAGAACGAACGCGGACTTTGCAACGTTCCCAAAGACAGCCACTAACCGACCGTTCCAATATCGCCCCATGACAAGAAACTCATTTACCGAAGCAGCACAACGGTCACTGCGGCTGGCTGCCATGATTGCAAGGTGTGACGAATCGGAAATGGGGCCGTCGCACCTCTTGTCTGCTCTTCTGTCGGACGAATCCCATGCCAGCGAAATCATGGCGCGGTTTGGCTTGACTGACGCGCACCGTGACGCTGGCGACGATCCGGTTGCGTCTCGTGTCAACACTGAATCACTCGAATTTCACCACTCCATGGTTTTCAATCCAAACGTACTTTGTCCCGACAACGTCGTTCAAGAAATCTTGATCAAAGCACAAGACGTGGCCGTTATGAACTCACAGCCGGACGAGATTGGCAGCGAGCATCTGCTGTGGGGCCTGGCCGTTGTCGATTCCGCGGAAGCCAGATTCTTAAATGAACATGGCATCAACCGCGATTCGCTTAGCAGATTGGTCAAAGAAAGCGATGCCGCTGTCGGCGCACCGATCGAAATTGATTTCACGATCGCTTATCCGGGGGCTGGTCGAACAGAGCCAAATCGATGGGACACTTGCGGCGGCATCCGAGCTTCAAATTCGATCGCTTCACTACGAGTGATCGATGCCGCCGCCAATCGGGCCCGCGAAGGACTGCGCGTTGTTGAAGACTATGTCCGCTTTGTTTTGGACGACAGTTTCTTAGTCGAAGAATTGAAAAGTTGCCGCCACGATTTGACGGCCGCGCTGGAACCGATTGACGGGCGAAAACTATTGGAAGCTCGCGATACGCCACAAGATGTCGGCACTCGGATCTCGACACCGTCAGAAGGTATTCGGGCCACACCATCCGATATCATCACGGCAAGTTTCAAACGTACTGAAGAAGCCACCAGAACCCTGGAAGAATATGCAAAGTTGATCGAAACCGCCGATCAAGATTCGTCGTGCGACCGCCAAACAATGTCTCGCCAGTTCGAGCAATTGCGATACCGAGTTTATGCGCTGGAAAAGGCAGTGGTTCTGACTGATGCCAATCGGAAACAACTGCAAGGCCGCGATCTCTGTTTTCTGGTAACGGAAGCCCATTGCACGAATGGCCTCGAACCGGCCGTCCGCGCGGCGCTGGCTGCTGGAGTCGGCATGATTCAGTTACGCGAGAAATCGAAGACCGATCAAGAAATCGTATCGCTGGGGAAAAAGGTCCGCGCATGGGCTCGTGAATCTGACGCATTGTTCATTATGAACGATCGGCCTGATCTTGCCGTCGCGGTTGACGCCGATGGAGTTCACGTTGGACAGGACGAATTGTCGGTTCGCGACGCACGCAGAATCCTGGGTACGAACCGGATGGTTGGCGTTTCAACTCACACAATCGAACAGGCGCGGCAGGCGGTCGTTGACGGAGCCAACTACATCGGCGTCGGTCCCGTCTTTCCCTCGTCGACAAAGTCGTTTCAGGAATTCGCGGGACTGGAATTCGTGCAACAAGTTGCGGCCGAGATTACTCTACCTTGGTTCGCAATTGGTGGAATCGGCCGCGACAACATCGAGCAAGTCAAAAGGGCGGGCGCGTCACGCATTGCCGTCAGCGGATCAATCTGTCGTGCCGATGATCCTTACACGGCAGCACGCGAACTGATGACTCGATTGAAATCAGACGAGCCGTCCGCTTAATCGAACGGCCACTCCGTTCCAAGTGCCTCCTTTTGAAGCGCGGTTAGGCGTGCGATCCCGTGTTCGGCAAGGTCGAGTTGTTCGTTAAGCAAGCCACGGTTAAATGTCTGGCCTTCGGCGGTACCTTGCACTTCAACGAATTTGCCCTTTCCCGTCATGACAACATTCATATCGACATCGGCCTGACTGTCTTCAACGTAATCGAGATCAAGAATCGCCCGGCCATCGCTGACGCCGACACTGATGGCGGCAACACTGGTTAACAGAACCGGATTCTCAGAAGTCAGTTCCGATTTGATCGAGGCCAAGGCATCGACTAATGCGATGAAGCCTCCTGTAATGCTCAACGTTCGCGTCCCGCCGTCAGCTTCCAGCACATCGCAGTCAATGGTGATTGTCCGCGGTCCCAGCGCCTGCATGTCGACGACCGCACGCAGACTGCGGCCGATCAGACGTTGGATTTCGTTCGAGCGGCCATCGACTTTGCCTCGCTCGCGGTGTTTGCGTGGCGACGTGCTGCCGGGCAGCATCGCGTACTCGCCGGTGACCCAACCGCTGGGATCTTCTTCGTGCTTTTTCCAGGGCGGGACGCCTTCATCGATGCTGGCCGTGCACAGCACAGTGGTCTTTCCCGCTTTGATGTAGACGCTACCGGATGCAACACCAGTAAAGCTGCGCTGAATCTTGATCGGACGAAGCTCGTCCGGCTTTCGGTTGTCGTGTCTCATGCTTAATTCCAGTCACCACCTTGAAAGAGATTATCGAAAACTTTGCGATCGTCGGCGTCTTCCATTTTATCGGCTGCGTCGAGTGCGAGTTGTTTGTAGTGCGCTGCCTGTTCGCTGTCGCCTCGGGCCGAGTGGGCTCGCGCGATGGCTTCGTAGGTCGTGGCCCGATCAAAACTTGACTGCTCGTCGCCGTTCGATTCGCTGAGTTCTAAACTTCGCGCTGCATGACGCAATGCGAGTTCAGATTGCTTCAACGCCAAGTAAACTTTGGCGAGCAAATACTCGGCGCGCTGATCGTTCAGAGGTGTTCCCACTTCATGCCAGTGCAGACTGGCGGCATGGGCCAGATCGGTCATGCGAGAATCATCTGCTGGTGTGCGGCTGTTGGATTCGAGCAAATCCCAGGTTGTGTTGTTGAATTCAACCGCAAACCATCGGTGTGCCTGTTGGATGTCAAACGGAGGTTCAGCCATGGTTGTTTCTCCAAAGCGGCAGCTCGATCATTCTGGTGGATTCGAGTGGTCTTGGGGATCGAGACAGGGAAACATCGGGACGGCCTTGAGTCGTTGTGGCGAGCGTTGCAAAGCGAATGCCGTGCCGCGCTCCCCGCCGGAAGTTGCTGGCCGCGCAGCGACGTTGCGGGATCTTTCGCGGCAACTTCCTCTGGGTCGCGGTTAAACGAACATGATCCACGCGTATCTCCAATCAACGATTTTGCAAGAGCCAGACAAAAAGTCCTTTGGCTAGATGCATGCGGTTTTCTGCCTGGATAAATGCGATACTCTGCGGCCCATCCAGAACTCCGTCGGTAACTTCCAATCCGCGGCGGGCGGGCATGTCGTGCATGAATCGGCAATGGGGCGGTGCCTGTGCCATCAGAGACTCGTTGACTTGGAATCCCGCAAAAGCCTCCTTCCGGTCATCGGCTTCCGCTTCTTGCCCCATGCTGGCCCACACGTCGGTGTAGACGACATCCGCATCTTTGACGGCAGCGGCCGGGTCGTCGGTTTGAATAACGTCGGCAGAGGGGACTCTTAGTTTTAGTTCCGTTAGAAACTCATCCGTCAGTTGATAATCCGTTGGAGCACACACCGTCAGCGGCAAACGCAGCAACGACGTCGCCACGGCCAACGAACGAGCGACATTGTTGCCGTCTCCGACGTACACGACCCGCTGTCCGTTTAATTCCCCGAAGACTTCCTTGATCGTCATCATGTCGGTCAACGCCTGACAAGGATGCAACTCGTCGGACAGGCCGTTGATGACGGGACATTCCGAGAATCCGGCAAACTCGCGGATCAAGTCGTGCGAGAAAGTCCGCATGACGATGACGTCGGAATAGCTGCTCAGCACACGGGCGACATCCGACAGTGCTTCGCGGCCTTTCAATCCGACCTCGTCGGTCGTCAGGAAGATACCGCCACCGCCCAATTGAATCATGGCCGATTCAAAACTGTTGCGCGTTCGCAGTGACGGTTTCTCGAACAACTGAGCGACCACGTTTCCCTGCAACAATGGGGGGCGTTCGCCAAGTTGAAACCCCGACTTTAGTTCCAGCGAGCGGTCGAGAATGCCTTCGATATCTTCCGTGGTTAAATCGATGAGCGAGATGACGTGTTGCATGATTCGTCCCTCGTTTTTACGCGATCCTATTTCTTGGTTTGTTGTTTCGTTGGCGCTGGCAATCGGTTGCAGACACAAACTGGTCATGACGCCTCCTCATCCATTTCTCGCAGGACATCGGAAATGACGGCGAATCCCTCATCAACTTGCTCTTCCGTCACGTTCAAAGCCGGCAACAATCGGACCACCGTGTCGTGAGTTGCGTTGATCAGAACGCCCCGTTCCATGCACTTTCCAACCGCCGGCGTCGAGGGGATCGTCAAGTCGACGCCGATCATCATGCCGCAAATCCGCAGCTCGGCGATGATCGACAATTCGTTCTTGAGTTGTTCGAAGTGCGAACGGTAACGATCGGACATGACCTTGACATTGTCGAGCAATCCGTCGTCCTCGATCATCTGCAACGTGGCACAACCGGCCGCCATCGCCAGCGGATTGCCGCCGAAAGTGCTGGCGTGCATTCCCGGACGCAGACTGGGAGCCACTTCTTTCGTGGCGATGATAGCACCACAGGCGACTCCGCCAGCGATGCCTTTGGCCATCGTCATGATGTCGGGCTGGACGTTCCATTGTTGGTAACCGAACCACGTTCCCGTGCGGCCCATGCCGGTTTGCACTTCGTCGAAGATCAGTAGCACGCCGTTGTCGTCGGCCAGTTGTCGAAGTCCCGCCAGATATCCGTCCGCCGGCGTGTTGACTCCGCCTTCTCCTTGGACTGGTTCAACCAGAATGGCACACGTTTCGTCGTCGATCAATTCGGCGACGGCATCGAGATCGTTGTGCGGAGCGTAGCGGAAACCCGCCATCAAGGGGCCGATGTCTTCGTGGTATTTCGGCTGAGCGGTCGCGGTGACGGCGGCGAACGTCCGTCCGTGGAAGCCGTTTTCGAAGGTGATGATCTTGTGACGTCCCGCGGGAGTGTGCAGCCGCGCCAACTTGATCGCTCCTTCAATCGCTTCGGCGCCGCTGTTGCAGAAGAACGCTTGCCCGAAACTTCGCGTGCAAAGCATCTCGGCGAAATCGCCTTGAGCCTCGGTGTACCACGTGTTGGGAATGTGGATCAGCTTTTCGACTTGCTCTTGAATCGCCTTGACGACCGGCGGCGGGCAATGTCCAAGAATGTCGCAACCCCAACCGGGAAACAGATCCAGATACCGCTTTCCCTCGGCGTCCCAGACGTTGGAACCTTCACCACGAACCAAGCAGATGGGATACCGGCCGTAGTTCGGGATCACGTATTTGTTGAAAATCTCGATCGTCTGTTCGCTGCTGCGGGTTTCTATGGCACTCACGGTGGCTTCCTTCCGGCTCCAAAAAATCAATTCAAGACGACAAACATCATTTCGCGAAAAAGAACGTGACACATAAAACGAAGCGAGGTTCACTGAAAAGTACTAGACGACAATCTCGGTGCCGACCCCGGTATCGGAATATATTTCCAGCAACACCGAGTGAGGCATGCGGCCATCGACGATGTGAACTTTGCTGACGCCCGCGTCGAGTGCATCGAGTGCGGCGTCAACTTTGGGCAACATGCCTGAATCGATCACGCCTTCGGCGATCAATTGACGGCACCGGCCGACATCCAAATGCGATTGCAGGCTGCCGGGGTCGTCGACGTCCAAGTAGATTCCCGGAACGTCGCTGACGAAGACCAGTTTTTCCGCTCGCAGCAATCGGGCGACCGCGGCGGCGGCCGTGTCGGCGTTGACGTTCAATTTGTTTCCGTCCCGATCAAGAGCGACACAGGGGATCACGGGAATTGTGCCGGCGCTACAAGTGCTTTCCAGCAGCTCGCGATTGATGTCGACAACCTGTCCAACTCGGCCAAGATCAACGGATTCGCCGTGTTCATCTTTCAAGAACAGCTTTTCGCCGATCAGGCAGTTGTCGGTCAAGTGATCCAAAGCCGTTGCCATGCCGCCCTGCTTACGGATTTCCGAAACCAGCGATTGGCAAATGTCCTCGGCCAACACGCGCGTGGCAATTTCGAGCGTGGCGTCGTCGGTGTATCGCCGGCCGTGAACAAAACGCGGTTCGATGCCGGCGTCGCTCATCGCTCGGCTGATGGCCTTTCCACCACCATGCACCAAAATCGGCCGCATGCCGACGGTTTCCATGAAAACAACGTCCAACAGAAAACTGCGGACCGATTCGGCATCATCCAGAGCACTGCCGCCGAGCTTGATGACAACGTATCGGTCGCGGAACCGCCTGATCCAGCCCAAGGCTTCGATCAACACTTCCGCTTTCCGAATGGCTTCGTCCATAGGTGATTCGCTGGCTGCTGAGACGCCAGTGCAAAAGTAGTTCTCGCGAGCCGAACGAGAATTCCAAATATCACGGCATCAGCCCAATTTCGGCGTCCCGCTCGGCTCGCGGGACCTACTCAGAGCTGTCAAATCAGAAACATCAACCGCACTACAAATCGATGTTCCTGAAAAATGGGAAACCCCCGATTGTAGAGCCTGCTTTGGGACTGTCAATTATCGCATCGTCGAATCAACAGTTTCATAGGCTGTCGTCCGATTCCGTACGAGTTTGAACCATGTTATTATGGTTTCGGCAAATCCGATCGCCCGACGCGCAACCGTGAGACGTCCGCCCTGAACTCTCACGAGTTTGGCTACAAACATCGCGCAAGAAAAACACCGTTTCCAATGAACGCACGACGTTTCCGACTGATGGCATTCTTCTTTGTCTGCGCCAGCCCGCTGGTTTCTCGCAGCGAGGACCGTTTGCGCGACTTGATCGACCAGCACATTGAGACGGCGTGGAAGGCGAACAACGTCACACCAGTCGGCTCGTCATCGGATTCCGAGTTTCTGCGTCGCGTCTATCTCGACCTGCTTGGCACGATTCCAACGCACGACGAAGCAGTCGCGTTTCTCGATGACATGAATCCCGACAAGCGTAAGGAGCTGATTGATCGGTTGCTGGACGATTCTCGGTTCGCCAGTCATCAGGGCGAGGTGTGGGATTTGGTGCTCTTTGGCCGCAAGCCGCCGGGATATGGCACGAACAAGCGTGGCGGTTTTCAATCGTGGCTGCGTGAGCAGTTCGCCAGCAACACGCCTTACGACAAATGGGTCAAGACGATCCTGCTCGCCGAAGGCAACACGGTCGAGCAAGGCGCGCCGATGTTCTTCGTGCAATACAAGAACAAGCCCGAAGACGCGACCGAAGCCGTTACGCAGAGATTCCTCGGTGTCCAATTGCAATGCGCGAGATGTCACGACCACCCGTTTGAATCGTGGACGCAATTGGACTTCTATGGCACGGCGGCGTTCTTCGCGCGACTGCGAGTCGTCGACGTTGGCAAGAAAGACAAGCTGACGATGTACGCCATCGGCGAAAGGAACACGGGAGACGTGTTATTCACCGGGACTGTGACCGAGCAAGAGGTCGGCAAGAAGGGCGAGCCGGTCAAGCCAAAGTTTTTGCAGGGCGATCCGCTCGTCGAACCGGAACTGCCCAAGGATTTCAAAGAGGACCGCAACTTCAAAAGCGGCAAGGTGCCACCCAAGCCGAAGTTCTCACGCAAGAACCAATTGGCCGACTGGATCACGCGGCCCGACAATCCGTACTTTGCCCGTGCCGTGTCGAACCGCATTTGGGCTCAGTTCATGGGGCGTGGAATCGTGCATCCGGTTGACAACATGAGCAAATCGAACAAGCCCAGTCATCCGGAACTGTTGGATGCGTTGGCTGCTGCGATGGTCGAGTACAAGTTCGACTTGAAGTCGTACATCCGCGAGCTGGTTAACAGCCGGACGTATCAACTGGCAGGCACCGGCACGGTGGAACTTGCGATGCCACGCTGGTTTGAACGGGCTCGCACGCGACCGCTTTCCGCCGAGGAATTGCTCGACGCCTGGAAGGTCGCTGTCGGTTACGACGCCATCGAAAAGGCATCGGGAAAGAAGCCGTCTGGCGACCGCTACTCGCCCCTGGGATCGGGATACTTGATGCGGTTCTTCGGCACGCCGAGCAACGGAGTCGGCGATTTTCAAGGCGGGCTTCACGAGCACTTGTACTTGAACAACGGTGGCATCGGCAAGCTGTTGACCTCGGCAAAGGGCGGGCTGTACGACTCGCTGTTGAAATCCGACGCACCGTGGGAAGAACGTATCGATCGGCTTTATCTGTCGATGCTGAGTCGTCGGCCTAAGACGGAAGAGCGTGAACGCTTCGTCGCCTTCCTTTCCGCCGAGAAAGATCCTCGAACGAGATTGGGCGAGGCCATTTGGGTTTTGATGACGTGCAGTGAATTTCGATTCAATCATTGAGGTAAGATATTAGTCGTTTAACGGCAAGCCGAAGGCGACTTTGTCCGATGCGCCAAACTGTCGCCTTTGGCTTGCCGTTAAACGAAAACAAAAAGACGGAGTGTGACGATGCATACATTTTGTCCTCGACACGAACACCTTAGCCGCCGTACTCTGCTG
Organism: Planctomycetota bacterium; assembly: GCA_963582955.1. Lineage (GTDB taxonomy): Bacteria > Planctomycetota > Planctomycetia > Planctomycetales > Planctomycetaceae > CAUZVF01. The sequence continues at coordinate 4,694 of CAUZVF010000015.1, read as the reverse complement.
AAAGGAACGGTTGCCACTGCCGCGGGTGGTTCGCTGATGAACTGGGGCAGCCTGTTCAATTCACAGGCGATTGCCGACGAAGTGAAGAAGGGGCAAAAACGTTGCATCCTGTTGTGGATGAATGGCGGAGCCAGCCAGTTTGAAACGTTCGACATGAAAATCGGGCGGCCGACGGGCGGTCTGTTTCGTGAGATTTCCACCAACGTGCCGGGATCTCGCGTCTGCGAACTGATGCCGAAAATCGCTCAGAACATGGACAAGCTGGCCGTGATCCGCTCGATGCACACGTCGCAAATTGATCATCCTAGCGGCATTCACCTGATGCACACGGGATACTCGACCGCCGCCAATATTCGCTTTCCGGAAATCGGAGCGGTCGTCGCCAAGTACCTCGGTCGCGAAGGCTCCGACCTGCCAAACTTCATCAAGATCTTCTCGCATGGAAATACCGGCGGTGGCTTCCTCGGACCGAAGTACCAGCCGTTCTCGCTCAGCCCGGACGGCAGGCTGCCGACGTTCTCAACATCCAACCTGAAGCCTGAGCTTGAGTCTCGCCGTAACGAGCTGCGCAACTTTGTCGAAGACCTCTACGCGCGCGATCGCAAAGTGGAAACGGCACGCATGCACCGCGAAGCCTACGAAGCTGCGCGGCGGCTGCAGAAAGTTCATGCGGTGTTCAAGATTGATGAGGAATGGGACAAGTATCGCGAACTGTACGGCGACACCGCGTTCGGCCGTCGCTGTCTGATGGCGCGGCGGCTGGTCGAGCGAGGCGTGCCGTTTGTCGAGGTTGGGCAGAGTAGTTACGACTCGCACGCTGACAATTTTGTCTGGCACCGCGGTTTGGTTCCGCCCATGGAACACGCTTGGGTCGGTCTGATCACCGACCTCGAACAGCGCGGACTTTTGCAGGACACGCTGATTGTCTGGATGGGCGAGATCGGTCGCACCCCTCGGGTCAACAACCGCAGCGGCCGGGACCACTATGTCCGCTCGTGGAGTACCGCGTTGGCGGGTTGCGGAGTGAAAGGCGGCCTCGTCTACGGCGAATCCGACGAGGACGGCGTCGATGTCAAAAACAATCCCGTCACCGAAGGCGATTTCTTTGCCACGATCTATCAAGCGTTGGGCATCGATCCGGAAACAGAACACTTCACAGGCGTGCGACCCATCCCCATCGCGCCATTTGGTTCAAGCGTTGTGAAAGGCGTGTTGCTTTAATTCGTTTAAACGCAAGCCGAAGGCGACGGCTTTGGCGGAAGTGAATGGCGTACGCCAAAGCCGTCGCCTTCGGCTTGCCGTTAAACGAGTTATCCATAGTCGAATCGAAATCATGGAAATCAATAAGCCGATCCAACACTGGCGACTGTTGTTCGAAGGCGAGTGGCCGACCTCGGTTGCCTTTCTGGGCAATGGCCGCCGCATTGCCGCCGGGAATCGAGCGGGGCAGATCTATTTTTGGGATCTTCCGGAAACACCGCCCGAAGTGGACAAAGACGCGAAGGATGAAACGGCGCCGGACTTTGCACCTGCCCGGCGACTCGACGGTCACACAAACGGCATCAGCCATTTGCTCTCAACCACCGATGGCAAGATGCTCATCTCTTCGAGCCTCGACCACACGGTCCGTCTGTGGGACGTCAGCGCCGCGCCAAACGGAAACGCCGAGGTCGTATTCGATGCCAAAGACCGCAAACGAAAAGCGCGGGGCAAATCGAAAGAAGAAAAGGAAGAGATCCTCAGCACGCCCGGCACGTCCGTGGAAACGGTGAAGGCCAGCCATATTCTGGAAGGTCATCGGGATTGGGTCGGCAGTCTGGGAATCAGCCGCGATGGAAAGCGGTTGATCAGCGGCGATGTCGGGTCGTTGGTCATCGCTTGGGATCTCGAAAGCCGCAAGAAAGTCTCGCGTTGGAGCGGGCATCCGTGGAATTGGGCCGTCGCAACCGCGTTGTCGCCCGACGGCCAGACCGCTTTGGTTTCCGAGTACCGTTACAAACGCGACGACTTCGACATCCCGGCTGCTGCGCTGAAACTTTGGAACGTCGCCGACGGTACCGAGAAGCTGGACATCCTCAAAGTCCACCTTCCCAAACTCGACGCGAAATCTTCATCGTACGGCACGGCACAAGTCTGGCGAAAATTCATCAAGGGTGGTTTGATTGCCGCCGACTTTTCACCGGACGGAAAGCTGATTGCCGTCGGGCAAGGTGGCGAAACCGACACGGGCAAAGTGCATTTGTTCGACGTCGAGTCAGGCAAACTGGTCCGCACGGTCTCGGGACATCGCTACGGCGTTTGCGACGTGAAGTTCTCGGCCGACGGCCAATACGTGCTTTCCAGCGGACGTGACACGATGGTTCGCATCTGTCAGGTCTCGGATGGGAAAGAGGTCGCCGCGTTGGGCAAGCAGCGCGGCGGACAGTTCAAAGACTGGCTGCACGCCCTCGCGATTTCACCCGACGAGAAAACCGTCGCCGCGGCGGACATCGCCGGGATCGTCCATGTGTGGCAACTGCAATCGTAAGTGTTGACACTCCTTGTTTTTCGATTTCAAAGGAATTGCTGCAATGATGTTTCCGCCGAGAGTTGTCTGTTTCTCAACACTAATGGTTTTTGCGATCGCGGTTTCGGCACGTTGTCTCGCCGGCGTGCCGATGAACGGGCTGACCGAAGCCGAGAAACGCGGCGGCTGGAAATTGCTCTTCGACGGTAAAACAACCAACGGCTGGCGGAATTATCGCAAGGATGGAATCGGCGATGGCTGGGTCGTGGAAGATGGAGTGCTGAGCCGTGCGAAAGGCGGAGCCGGCGACATCATCACGACCGATCAATTCAAGTACTTCGAATTGTCGATTGAATATCGCATCTCGAAGGGCGGCAACAGTGGGATCATGTTCCACGTGACGGAAGAAGGCGGCGCGTCGTATCACACCGGCCCGGAAATTCAGATTCAAGACAATGTCGACGGTCACGACCCACAGAAAGCCGGTTGGCTGTATCAACTCTACCAGCCCACCAAACCCGAATGGGCGAAGAAGTTCGAGTCCCAAGTCGGCTTCAAAGGCATCGAGATGGACGACGCCACGCGTCCCGTCGGCGAATGGAACCACGTTTACTTGCGCATCTCACCCAAGCAATGCGAAACGGCCATGAACGGAGTCAGCTATTACTACTTCCGGGTCGGTGACGAGGAATGGAACAAACGCGTCGCGAAGAGCAAATTCGCGCGATGGGACGGATTCGGAAAGGCCGGAAAAGGACACATCTGCCTGCAGGACCACGGCAATTTGGTCTCGTTCCGCAACATCAAACTGCGCGTGCTGGGCGACGATGGCTCGGTGGCCGATCCGATCGACGGCAAACTGCCATTGAAAGGAGTCCCGGCATTCCCCGATCTGAAATGGGAAGGTTGGTCGGCGGTCAGCGAAGAAGGCAAAGTCAAACCGATTCGGCCGATGATTCTGACTCACGCCAATGACGACAGCAATCGAGTTTTCGTGGCGTCGCAGATTGGAATGTTGCACGTCTTCAAGAACGACTCGGCTGTGACAAAAGCAAAGTTGTTCCTCGATCTCCGATCGAAAGTCCAAGACTGGGCCAAGGACAACGAGGAAGGACTGCTCGGCATGGCTCTGCATCCCAATTACAAGGAAAACGGCGAAGTCTACCTCTATTACAGTTCGTCGCGAGAACCGCGCACATCGATCGTGTCCCGATTTCGTACGTCCAAAGATGATCCCAATCGAGCGGACGCGGACAGCGAAGAAATCATCATGAAGATCCCGCAGCCGTTCTCGAATCACAACGGCGGCTCGATCGCATTCGGCCACGACGGATACCTGTACATCGCGCTGGGTGACGGCGGCGGACGCAATGATCCCGTGCAACACGGCCAAAACCTAAAGACTTGGATGGGCAGTGTCCTGCGAATCGACGTCAACAAGAAAGAAGGCGGCCGAAATTATGCGATCCCGGATGACAATCCGTTCAAGGACCGAGACGACGCGAAGCCGGAAATCTTTGCATTCGGGTTCCGCAATATCTGGCGGCTGTCGGTCGATCGCAAGACCGGCACGCTGTGGGTTGGTGACGTCGGTCAAGACCTGTGGGAAGAAATAAACATCGTCAAACCCGGCGGGAATTATGGTTGGAGCATCCGCGAATCAACGCATGCGTTCAACAACAATCCGGCGACCAACAAAGAACAGCCGATCGAACCAATCTGGGAATACGACCATCAAGTCGGAAAGTCAATCACGGGTGGGATTGTGTATCGAGGGAGCCGGCTGCCGGAACTGCACGGCAAATACCTCTACGCTGATTTCGTCACGGGCAAGATCTGGGCTCTGCAATACGACGAAGTCGCCGGCAAGGTCGTGAAGAATCTGGGGATCGTCTCCGGCGGAATCCCCGTACTTGCTTTCGGAGAAGACGAGGCCGGCGAAGTCTATTACCTGATGGAATCCGCCACCGGCCGCGGAATCTACAAATTCGAACGCACCAAACGATCCGCGCAGAAAAATGACAAGACGAATTGAGATCGTCCGCCTGCACTGCAAACAGTCAACATGCGCGCACTCCGTCACTTAGAGGGCATCTGGTAAGTCACGCAGCATGGGCGAGGAGATGTTCGTTTGGGTGCTGGGGTTTTGAAGTTCGGGTCAGACGGCGGAGCATGATGTGAGTCATCG